>NZ_QSDP01000110.1:0-21952 GCF_003463685.1 Parabacteroides sp. AM58-2XD | reverse complement strand
TCCGGTCTGAAACCGAACAGAACTTTTAATACTAAACTTATCAAAGAACTCTTTGGCATAGTGGCAGAAGCCGCTTAGCCGATATGTTGAATTTTTAACGGACTATTAATCCATAAATTCCTCATATAAAGCCACAGCACCATAATGCCACAGTTTAGAATTTTCTTTTTCCAAAACCTTATAAGTATTGGAATGATAAAACTTTTGTATGCTTCTATTATTGAACCTCCATGTTCTTTCACATACATCTGTGCTAAAAGGCTTACTTTAGAAGGTAACAATAAATAAAGGTTTTTATCTGTAATTTCTCTGTTCATTTTAAACCTCCTTCGCTTCTAAAAAGATTAAATAAGATAACGCATCTTCCGTATAAAACAGCAACTGATCCACCAAAAGATAAGTCTTTAACTCCTGAATTAATTCCTGCTTATTAAGCAGGCCTCCCTCATATAAAGCAAAGGCTGCATAAACACGGTCATTTGCAACAGGACCATATACCACATCATAGTTATGATGAAAATTTCTGTTCGTGCGATTCGCCATTACAAAATCCAACCATTCTTCTGTAGGCTCCGTAAAACGTAATGTTTTCAACTTTTCCATAGAAGATAAATCAAACTCATAGACATTGACAAAACCTTTATTACCTTTTCCTCCGATTTTACGCTTCACCCACAATTCAGCCTGTTCTTCAGAAGTAGTGGTATAGAACCCAATACCATAATCCAATGTACGATTAGCAAGCCGTATTTGTGGCCTTTCTACTATATCTAAACTTCCGTGATAAAGCTTCATTCTTCCTCCTTTCGTTTCGTAATGTAATCCTCTATTTCTTCCATTAGCCATTGTCTACCCTGAGTATGCAGTACCTCAAAGTTATCTGACAGATATGACAATACATTATATTTTTCAAATAAGTTCATCGTATCTTCACCGGATAAACCTTGTTTCACTTTATATTGTTCGATACAGAACGAAAGGAAATAGGCTATATCTAATTCTTTTTTATCCATAATAAAAGTCCTGTATTCAAGATTCATTTAATTAACTCCTATGAATACAAAGATAATATTTTCTTTTCATCACATGCCTATCAATATCATTTCTTAAAAACATATTATTCTTCCGACAAGCTAAACTCCTTATTAGAGAATAATTCCGCCAAACCTGATATTTGTTTCAAACGCAATATCTCATCTCTGTCCATACCGATATTACGTTGTATCCAGGCATCCGACATGCCGCATTTGGAGAGCTCGGAGACGATATGACTCATTAATTCAATATTGTGGGTACCACGTGCCCTGTTATGACGGATGGTCGAAGCCATTCTGTTGGAGAGGTCTTTTTCGATGACAGTGACGGGGAGCAAGCCGCGTTCACGCTCATAGATACGTTTTGATGTCTTCATCACCATGTAACGATGATAGCCGTCAACCAGTTCATAGATGTCTTCCTCCGGAATATAGTAGCATACACACGGGGAAGTAAACCCATCTTCCCAGATAGAGACTTCCAGCAATTTCATTTCCGGGGGCGCTACGACATTAGGGTTATAGCTGTTGGCTACCACCTTTTCCACAGGGACAGCCCTTACTTTGTACACAGGACTAGTATATTCCTCCATATAATTCAGAGTTATAAAGTTTTAATATGTCTTCCTTTTGTTTCCTCTCGTGAATATTCAGTGAGAAGCCCATATATTTACAATAGTAGTCATTCTTCAAGATGCAGATACAGACACGCTTATAGGTTGGGAGTTCGCGGAATTCCGGAATATCGATATCATCCAGATATTCCATCCGAACCGGTTTCTTTACCGTCTTGTAATTTGTACGGCCTTCAACCCGTATCGGAATTCCTGCCTGTATCAGCTTCTCGATGGTGTTTTCTGCCAGGCAACCGCCTTTCTCACGCCAGAATTTTATGCTGACGGAGAGTTTCTGCAAATATCCTTCCCGCGTCTTCTCCGGCAAGGTTCCCAATAGAAATTCCATATAAGACTTCCAGGTCATTCCCTGCGGCAATTTGACCGACTGCCATCCCAGCGCGGAAGTGCCGCCGTACAACCCGGCAAAACCGACTCCGTTGACACGCCCGATCATTTTCCCCCACATATCCGGGTCTATTGCCCGATATAATTTCAGGCTGGCTATGGCCTGGGAAATAAAAGGGCTTGCCACTCTCTGCATTTCCAACGGGACTCCTGCCTGATAAAACAAATCGTACAAGTGATTGTAATCCCAACCGAACCTGCCGTTGGCAATCCATATATCTTTTGTTTTCCAATCGAATATAGGATAAGCGTTATATATACGTGGTGCCAGCTGGTGAACCCATTTCAGCCGGCGGTAAGTCTGCACTTTATTCTTTATATGGATAGCCCGCCATCTGTTGAAACTTTCCTGTGTCCGTATCCCTATCAGGCAACAGGTGCGTCCGGCATCCTTTTTTTCATGCAACCATTCCGCAAACTTTAACTGGAACTGGTAATCCCACATATTCTCATCATAAAACGAGAAGTCCTCCACACAAAGCGAGTTTTCAGGCATCTTATTCACCCATAAATCCTGCAACTCCCTGTCCCACGGACGCCAGTAATTCTGGAACATCGAAGTACATGTAGGAACCTTAAAAGGGACGCACACCCGGTAGACCTCCAGGATATCGGAATTGGAAGACAATACGCGGTCTACATAGGAAGTGGTTTCCCGGTACTGCACCTCATAGTCCATGTGAAAGACTCCCAGCTTCCGTTTCAGGCGGTGTTCGCGTATGTAGTCAATACATAAATTCAGCAAAACACCACTGTCTTTACCTCCGGAAAAGGAGACGTATACGTTATCGAAGTCGGAAAATATCTTATCCAACCGAACTTGTACTGCTTCGTACACATTGAGCTTCTCTCTCATCATCACATCTATACTCCATTTTATTATATAGTTTCCATTCTTGAGTTACGAAAAAATGAGCTGAAGCAAAGAGCTCTTTATGCCGGGTATGGGCAACGGCCCGGACAACCGAAATATTTTTGAAATGTTCCAAAACAGCATCGATCAGGGATGCCAATACCGCGTTGTCCTCTCCTTTCACATAATAGTTATTAATAACGACACAGGTACTTTTGATTTCAACGGGTATAAACCCTATCACCGTGTCTCTTTCCATAGCGACAAACCATAAATAATGTTTTGATGTTTTGAAAGGATAATTATTATTCTGCCGCAAAACGCTGCAACTCATAACTAGTGGAGCAACTAATTCATATAGCCTCGGGGCGATTCCGGATAACACTTCTATATTCATATTCCAAAGAGACTAAGATTATACAAATCCTTCGAAACACAAAAATAAACAAAATACTATACCAAAGGGTATTAACAGCTAATATTTTAACTTAAAATAAAGAGTTCACCCTTTAATTTTCAGGAGCAGCAGAAAACACAATACGATATCCCGCCCATATCACATATCACAAAAACTTTTTACTTTCAGACAACAAGAGCGAAGTCCCCATTGTTATTCAATAAGAAAAACGAAAAATCATGAGAAAAGCATTGAATATTATTATCCCTATCCTGGTTTGTTTCCTTGTAGGGCTTTCCGCCAGCTATTTCCAGGCTGACGCAATAAAGAATTGGTATCCAACCCTTATCAAACCGGCGGTAACTCCTCCGAATATTGTTTTCCCGATTGCGTGGAGTATTATTTATGTATGCATGGGGTTATCCATCGGACTGCTAATCAACTCGACCATAGAGCGAAGAAGGTTCTTTATCAAAGCATTTATCTTCCAGTTGTTTTTCAATTTCACCTGGAGCATCAGTTTCTTTTATATCCAGAACCCGCTTATCGGATTTATCAATATCCTGTTGCTCGACATCTTCGTTATCAATTATACATTGAAGAGTTATCAAGTAAACAAAGCTAGTTCAATACTTTTCATACCATACATAATATGGTTGTTGTTTGCAACCTATTTGAATGGGTATATATTGATGTATAACTAATCCAGATTATAAAGCTTCAGTTTATTATAAAGCGTTTTCCGGTCGATACCCAATAGTTGGGCGGCACGCGTCTTGTTGTTATTGGATTCCTGGAGGGCGCGTTTGATAAGTTCGCATTCATGAGTTTCGTCTTTCAGGTGGATACGGGTATCTTTTTCCGGGGCTTCCGTCAGCTCTTCGGGGAGTTCACGACGGGTAATGTACCGGCCGGTAGCCAGCAGGGTGGCATATTTGATGACATTCTTCATCTGACGCAGGTTACCCGGCCATGAATAAGACTGGAATATACGAATTGTCTCATTGTCGAAACCGATGATATCTTTCTGAAGCTCGGCATTAGCCTGATCAAGGAAATTATTCGCAAAAAGCAACAAGTCTTCTTTTCGTTCCTTTAAATCCGGGATACGGACAGTAAACTCATTGATACGATGATAAAGATCCTCACGGAAATCACCTTTATCGATGGCTGTCCGCAGATTCTCATTTGTGGCAGAGATCAGTCGGACATTGATAGCAATCTCTTCATTTGTACCGATCGGCTTCACTTTACGTTCCTGCAAAGCACGAAGAAGTTGTACCTGCACTTCGTAGGTCAGGTTACCAATCTCATCCAGAAAGATCGTTCCTCCGTGAGCAGCCACAAAAGCACCGGTCTTATTATCTATCGCCCCAGTAAACGAACCTTTCACATGACCGAAAAACTCAGAAGCAGCCAAGTCCTTTGGGATCGCCCCACAGTCAACTGCAATAAACGGAGCCTTACTGCGATTACTCTGCTCATGGATACGGCGGGCTATATATTCCTTCCCCGTCCCACTCGCCCCGGTAATCAGTACCGACATATCCGTCGGAGCAACCAAGCGGACGTGGTCGAACAACTGACGGGCGGCAGGACTCTGCCCTTCAATGTAAGTACTGGCTTCCGACGGCTTAGATACCGGATGTTCGGAAGGAGCCGTCTTGACCAATTCACGTATTTTCCCTAGTAACTCTTCCGGGTTCAAAGGCTTGGCTATATAATCAGATGCACCCAGTTTTATTGCCTGTACAGCTGTCTGTATTTCCGCATAACTCGTCATCATGACCAACGGTAAAGAGGCATATTTCTCTTTGACCCATTTCAATAAGTCGATCCCGTCACCATCCGGCAAACGCAAGTCCGACAATATCAGATCGTAAGGAACACTTTCAATCTGACGTTTTGCATCTGAAACAGAACTCAGTGCTTTCACTTCGAAACCTTTTTTACCCAACCAGGTAGTAAGCATCAAAGAGAAAGTTATATCATCTTCTACTATAAGAATTGACGGCATATACTTTATTAGATTAAAACCTCTGACAAAGATATATATTTTAACGGAAAATCAGGAAAAAATCCAGGTAGCTTTACGCCAGGCTCCTTCGAACGGCCCCTGTTTATGATTCTTTAACCACCAATGGCAGAACCCCAGCTGAAGGATAAACAACAGGATGCCGACTCCAAAACTAGCCGTAACTCCCAGATACTTATAGAGTCCTAAGCCATAGCCGAAATAAATAAATGTACCTACAATAGACTGTGTCAGGTAATTAGTCAAACTCATTTTTCCATAAGGCACTAAACCGCCCAGTATCTTATAGCCGGAAACCTGCTGCCAAAAGAAAACAAAACCGGCCACCAACACACACATAAATGCGAAATTACGGAAAGACGAAATAATCGTATTCATCGGAGCAAGCATACTTTTATTCGTCAGCAGATCAGGTAAAGCCGCCGTCAGATAATATAACGGAATAAAACAAACCACCCCCACCAACAACGTGCGAAGCCAGAACCGGCGGTTTTCTGCCAGATTCGCGAAATACCGGCAACGTCCTAACAACATACCCAGTAAAAACAAAGAAGCAGTCTGGAAGAAACGTCCATGCCCCCATCCCCATAACAGGCTGAAAAGTTGTCCGTCCCAAAGGTTCGACTTCACCATCGCCAAAAAATCCGGCTGACTTAAATAAGGATACATATTTTTATGATGCACCAACCATTGTCCCGGAGCAGCAACATACTCCGGATTATTTAAAGCATAGAAGAACTTTCCCCACTCCAGCGGTTGAAGCATCAGGATTACAGCCGTGATGAGCACAGCCTTATCACTCCACCTGCAAACCAGAATCAGTACGACCCCGACAATTGCATAAAGCACCAGAATATCCCCCGGAAAGAAAGCCCCGTTGAAACAACCAATCAGGAAAAGCAGGAACAACCGCCACAGAAAACGCAACCGGAAATCTTTCCCCTTCTTTGCCTGATTATTATGCTGGGTAAAAAAACTGAATCCGAACAACAGCGAGAAAATCGCATAAGCCTTTCCGGCAAAAAGGAAAAACAACGTATCCCATACATTCTTATCCAGACTTCTGACAAAAGCAGAAACCGTTTCCGGAAATTCGTAGAAATTAAAATGTTCGATATTATGCAAAAACATAATCGCCATAACGGCAAAACCTCTTAGGGCGTCGACAACTTCAATGCGTGCCGACTTGAGTGGCATTTCGTGCTTCATGGTATAACTATTGGTCTTTTTTAATAATGGGCACAAAGGTAGGCAAACAAACGAAACGAAACAAAAAAAGCATCCCCAACAGATGCCTTTTTTGTTTCGCAGACTTAAATAGAATACTCAGAAATAATCTTTCTTTGTTTTAAACGGTTTAAATGTAGAAACGTCCACTTACGATTCTGTAAATATGAAAGCGAATACCGTGCCAGAATCTGCAAAAGGTCTTCGTATGTATCATAAACTCTTACTACTTAACAGAAAAGGAAGATAAAATGTTTTAGACAACGGAGAGATAAAGACAAAAAAACGGGGAAAACAGATACCCAACTGAGGAAAAATTCCACAAAGATATTCCACAGAATTATTCCACTACCGTTTACTTCGAAACGGCCATTGCCTGTTTGATGATTTTTTTCACTTCTGCGATTACTTCCGAAAGCAGCGATTTCCATTCCTCCACAGGTAAAGTGGTAGCATTCTTTTCGATAACTCTCAATTTCTCTACCAATGAGGTAGCACCAAGCATGGTAAACAACGGCACCATCTTATGAGATATCTTTGCAGATTGTTCCCGGTCGTCATTCTGCAATGTACCTTCGAGTAAGGCATTGCTTTTGGTTGTCTCTTCCACAAATGTTTTCAGGATGGATGCGGAGGCTTCCTTGTCCTCACCAGCAAAGGCTGTCAGCGAATCAAAGTTGAAATCAGAGGTAACAACCAGTTCTGTTGACAAGAGTTTATTTAACAGGGTAATCAACTGCCGGGCCGTAAAAGGCTTATTCAAAAATCCTGTGAAACCGGATTTCAGATAATGGTCATGCTCGTTCTCCACGCTGGCGGAAAGGGCTATAACCGGAAGATTCTCTGTTCCCGGAATACCGGAATTACGTATGCTTTCCAGTAATTGATAACCATCCATTCCCGGCATCTGTATATCCGTAATGACAGCATCGAAAGAGGTCTTCTGCAACAAAGTAACAACAGAGAAGGGGTCAGTGCAGCTACTCACCTCCACATGGTTCTGTCGCAAATATTCTTCCGTAAGAGCGAGTTGTAGCGGATCGTCATCAACCAGGAGACAGTATACATCGCGACCAACAAAAGAAGGTAGCTCCGGTTCAGACACGGCTTCCTCTTCCGCAGCAGGAAGCACCTGCACATCGGCTACTGTAAGCGGCAGCTCTATTGTGAAATCACAACCTTGCCCCACGACACTCTTTAAAGAGAGGTTTCCTCCCATCAAAACCGTCATCTTCCGGGTTATGGATAGGCCCAGTCCAAACCCTTCCGCCTTTTCTGTTGCTGAAAGACGGGTAAATTCACCGAATATACGTTCCTGTTCTTCCGGCGGAATACCCGGACCGGAATCGCTCACCAACACATTCAGCAGTGCACTGTTGTCTGCCAGAGCATTGATAGACACCACCATGACAACCCGTCCTTCACGGGTAAATTTAAGGGCATTCGACAATAAATTCCCCACTATCTGACGGATACGAATCGGATCACCGATATATAACTTTTCCGTTCCTTCTTCTTTCAGATTCAAGACAAAAGTCAGATCTTTCGATTCGGCTATCGGTCTGAAACTGGTAAATATCTCATTGAATAGAGCCGATACACTGAAAGCCACCCGCTGTATCTCCATTTTTCCGGATTCAAGACGGTGGAAATCCAACAAGTCATTGACCAAAGACAAGATATGGCTGGCCGAACCGGACATATTATCCAGGTAATATTGTTGCCTTTCATCCGGATGCCTCCGCAGCAAAAGGTCTATATACCCGATGATCGACGAAAGCGGAGCCCTTATATCATGACTGATTGTCAGCATCATTTTCTCACGGCTATGCAACAGGTCTTCGGCATATTGTTTCGCCTTTTCCAGCTGCATTCTGTAATATTTACTTTTCGAAATATCACGAGTGATCATGAAGATAAAAATAATCACGATAATAACAGAAACAATAGCAATGCCGGCAATCAGCAAGGAAGTCTCACGCAGAATCTTCTGTTTGTTCTGCATACGTTCCAGCGAAGCATTCACTTCCTCCTCCTCGATATCGCGCAAAATCTGGTTAATCTTACGGGTAACTATACTATTATTATAACGCAGATTGGCAGCACGTTCCAGCAACTGATCAGCCAGCAATTTACGCTGCCCTGCAACACTGTCCTGCAAGTTTTTCAACACACTGGCGATGGTATCCGCCGGATTGAATACATTCACCAAAGTGTCTGTCACTATCTGGCGGGTCGTATTGACAATGATGCTCGTGTCTTCACGGCTGGGTGAGAAAGCATCTGCCAAACGGCGGAAAAAGCCACGGGGTTTCTTTTGAGAAAGGATCGTATCCTGCTTGACTACAACATGTTCTTTTATTTCCTTCTGTTCGATAAACGTATCTTGTTCGGCAATCACCTTTTCGATATTAATCGTATAAAGATGCTCCGTATTCGTTTCTTTCCAGGTTTCAAGCAGACGGCGGGTATTCAGTCGTTTCTGCCTCAAAAGCATATCGATCGTATCGATCTTTAACAACTGAACGGAGTCGGTTATCAGGACACGCAGGAGTCCATATTGCTGTGAGCCTTATTCAACGTTCGGTTAAAATGATTCACATTATTCTGTGGCATACCGACCAATTGCCCTAACGCCTCGCTTTCATAAAGCAAAGACAATGTATTGGTTACGAGATAAACTTTCTGACGGGCTTTACTGTCCGGTTCTTCCTCACCGGCAACCTGCTCGATGATTTGGTAGATATATACGACAGAACATACTGCTATTGCAACCAACAACAGATAACCTAAAATAACCTTGAGAGTGATGTGTCCACTTTGTTCTGCCATAAAACAAAGGTAGAAGTTTCTATCAAAATATCAATCTTTGTCGTAAACAATTCCCCATTTGTCCAACATCTCGAAGTCGGCATTCTTCAATCCGACTTTCCAGAAAGGAACCGGTTCGTCATGATCGCCGAGATACATGCGGTCGCGCACCGTAAAAGCCGGATTGGAAACGGCCAGGGTAGAATCGGAAACTGCCGTATGTATTCCTGCCAGGTCCAATACGGTATGGAACACACTATTCGTGCTGATCGGGAGAGTCTGATGAGTCATTGCCGTCTGGTATTTCTCCGGATAAGTAGCCCGGTAAGCCTCCGAAAACCAGATAATATAAGGTATATGTAACTGATAATAAGTCGGGATTGGAGACGCATGCAAATAACGGGCACGGGCATCGTCAAAAATATCTTCCCCGTGATCGCTCAGATAAAGCATCGACACGCAAGCGTCCGTTTTTTTCATCATATCCACAATCTCACCTAGTACATAATCGGTATAATGTATCGAATTATCATAAGAATTACGTAGTTGCTTCTTATAAGAGGCACGAATTCCTTCCGCTTTATCCGGGGTATAAAATGCAAAATCTTTCGGATAACGTTCATGATAGTTGAAATGCGAACCATAAGTATGAATCACAAAAAACAAATTACCATCCGTCTTATCCACTTCTTTCTGCAAATAAGGGAGCAATTCACCGTCATGCAAAGAAGTCAGATAAGCAGACTTCGGTTTAAACTGGCTCATATCTATAAATGTATCCGCTTCCCGGTAAAACGAACCGATCATCGACGTGCTCAGATTCTGGTTCGCAATTACAACCGTATGAAAACCGGCTTCCTTAAAGGCAGTCACAATACTTTTCTCATCATAAATCACCCCATAATCTTCAGCACTGGCGGCAGACAAAATGATAGGCACACTCTTATGAGTATTATTGGATTGGGTAACCACATCGGTAAAATGAACCAACCCATCCAGTTTCTCCATCCGAGGAGTCGTTTTACGTTCATAGCCATACAAACTCCATTCCATCGCACGAGACGTCTCTCCCACCACCAACACATAAATTTCACGTTTTCCCTTCGTCTGCACGTTCTTTGTCGCATGGAAGGTAAAATCGGATGATGTAATATGATAATTACTATTTTTTTCCGCTTTATTGATAGCAAAATAAAGGTTGTAAAGCGCATTTCCCGGATAGAAATCATTTTTCAGCGAAACCATATGGCCTTGTATCGGAGCCAACATGCAAAGAATGATCCCCAGTATAAACACACCCAGACTTCTTACCGCCCATTTTTTTCGGAAAGAGTTTGTCAGCTTCTTTTTCATCCGGACAGACCAGACAGCCAGCAGCAGAGTTGGCAATGTATAAAAGAAGAAGACACCTATAATGACAAGAAATATATTTCCAAGTAATTCGCTGGCTTCAGATGCGGTCGAACTGGTCAGGTTCAGAAACATATCTACCGCAATCACCGATTCGCCAAAAAGATAAAGCAGCACAAGCTGCCCCCCGTCCAATATAACTTTCGGTAACAGGCACCAAACAACGATACCCGGTTTGCGTGCCAACAAAAGCAGGCCGACCCAAAAGGCATAAGGCAATATCAAAGATGCGATTCCAACTGTGACAGGCAAAGGTTCCGTAAAGAACAACACACAATTAGGAACAATAAACAGCAACGCAAACAAGAACAACAAATGTTCCTGGGAAGTGAACCAATTCCTCAACTTTATAAAATAACTCATCGATATACCGTATATTCCTGAAAAACAACTACTCTTTTATCTTCTTCCGGCTTTCATTTCCGGGCGAACTGCAAAAGTAGTTGTTATTCAGCATATACTTATACAAACCACATACAAAAAAAGTTATTTCACACAATTCCGACCGTCTTTTCCTATTGAACAGTTACTTCATCCAAGAAAAACCAAGCTGGATAGCCTACCCCATAATGCCAGGAAGGACAGGTCTTGATTCCTTCAATCTCGACCTTTATGTAACGAGTTGTCACGGGAGAAGGGGCTTCACACTTCACACCCACGAATTTAACCTGTACGGAACGATCTTCCGCCAAACTCTTTTCACCAAACGGTTGATAGGTTTTATTATCTGACGACGTGGAATAGATCACTTTCTTCGGAAGCAATATCCAGGCACCCAACTGATGAAGGAAATCGCTTTCTATCGAGCTGACCGGTGTCTCTTTACCCAGATCAAGGACAAACGAACCGTCAATGCCCTCCCATCCGATCCAACTTTCCACAAAAGTAGTTCCACCGAACAGTTCATCAGTCAGGGCGGTTTCTCCCAAGGTTTTATATTTACCGGACGGCTCTTGAAGCCAGATCACTTTCGCACCTTTTGCCAAGTTCTTTGCTTTACCAGGCAGATAACGTTCGGTATATAATTTGCAATATTCAGCCGGAGGATTATTCCGTTCGTTCAGGGTCGGTATATTAAATTCGCGCGTACGTTCTTCAAATAAAGCCAGGTTAGCTTTGACTTCTTCCAAATCGTGATTTCCTTTGGCGCGTGCTATTTCAAGTCCGGCATATTGTAACGGCAAACGGGACAACTGCACACGTTTCAACAGGATGGGATCGCCGGCTACTGCCTGTTCCGCCTGATCGAACAACTCATTATAGCGCTTGCGGCAATTCGCATTCAACATACCGTCTTTATGCGTAACCGGTGAATCGTATATCCAAAGACGCTGTTTGCTGGCAAGCAAACCACCCTCCAACAACTTCTCATACTGATAAATATAAGGAGAGGCAGCCCCATAATAGCCATCCATGAAAGCACGCATCAGCGAATCGGCATTCTGGTAAGGATTCCACATCAACTTACTAACCATGTAAGCACGCATCTCCGGGAAATCACCTCCTTTGGAACCTCCTATCTGGGAGAAATGCATGGTTGCATGATGTTCTTTAAACAATTGGATATTCTTTTGCAGGATCGGGAAATTGGGGAACGGAGATACAAAATTATCAAAATTAATCCCGTAATCCCACACGAATATATTATTACTAATAGCAGCCCAGCCTTTCATTGCTTTCATAAAATCCTGCCCGGAAACATTGTCGGTCAAAGGAACTTCACGGTCGCAATCGATATCGCACAGCATGATATTCACATTCGGCAATGGCTTCACATGCTTAGGCGGATGCATCGTATACAGATAAGCCAGCGTGGAAAACTCTTTGTCCGGGAAGCGGGCAGCCAACTTGTTCAGAAAATGAATCAGACTGCCGGAAGGACCTCCCTCCTGTTCATCCAATGCTTTACAGTCCGGACAACTGCAGTTAGTAAAATTACCATCGTTTTGGCTGACGGAAATCATATTCTTCCCTGGGTTCGCCTTAAATATGGAATCAATCTTCTGCGATGCCAGTTCAAATACTTCCGGATTAGTCAGACACCATTGGCTGGCTTTTCCGGGACGGCGTTCACCATTAATAAAGGAATAATATTCCGGATGAGACTTTCCATATATATCGGAGGGCATGATACGGTCGAATGTATGTACCCACATGCCGCCGGCAAATACTTCCGAAGGTTCTTCGAAGCGGAACCATAATTTATAAACCGGGTCTTCACGCAAAGCGTAACACTGGCTTTGGCGGTAACGGAAAGCCGGATTCTCCGCCCTGTCCAATTCCGGAATAACGACAGTAGAACGTTCTGTTAACGTATAGGCGTTTGCTCCATAATAAGCAACTCCCAGATAATCTTCCAACAAAGTTACTACACCATAGATATTTCCTTTATCACCACCACTGCTGATAAAAACAATGCCATTATCAGTCTTCAGACGAAAACCGTCTTCGGTCAGTCCGGATACATCGTTCCCACCTATGACGATATCTCCTTTCCGGGGCGATTTATCATTCACTACGGGCAAGGAGGCGCCGCTTATCCGTTTCACAAAATCCTGTAATAAAAGGGCCGCCTGATTATCCACCGCTTCCCCTTTTTCCACCAAGATACGGGAAACAGGCTTGCTGTCCCTCACCACAGTAATCTGTGCATTCAAACAATTCATTCCCAACAACAGGAATAAGGCACATAGATTTAGGTTTCTCATATATTTCAAGTTTAGAATTATCGTGTAAGTATAAGTATCGACAAACGAACTATTCCCGTTTGTTATAATTTCCGGATAATAGCTATAAATTCCTCATTCGTTATGTCCGGTTCCGGTTCTTTATAATTGACAAAATCTTCAAAATAATCACTGGCGATATCCGCCACAATCTCTTTTCCGTCCAAACCATAAGAAGAAACCAGCTCTTCCACTTTATTTTTCACCTGCCGAATCACCTGCAAACGGTCTTCGTAGCGTTCCGGCTTTTCCTGGTCCGTCACATGCTCATTGCGAATTATCAGATATACCACCGTGTAAAATTTATCTACACTTCCGAACACGGGGATAAACAATGCTTTCTCATCTTCCGGCAGAGCAGCCAGATATTCCTGTATTTTTGTCATAAGATTTCGTTTTAATTGATAGAATTTATGACAAAGATAAAAAATATTATCACAAGCCGCCTCCATTGTATCATGGAAACTGTTAACTTTACGGCATTAGAATAAAGATGTCTTACAAAACAAGATTTAAAACTCAACGATTATGCTTAAAAGAGAAAAAAGTATTGAATTGCTAAACAAAGCAGTAGCCGATGAAATGACAGCTGTTAACCAGTACATGTATTTCCATTTCCGTTTGGACGATATGGGATACGACCTTCTGTCCAGCCTTTTCAAACGTACGGCTATAACAGAAATGATGCATGTAGAACGCCTCGCCGAACGCATCTTGTTCCTGAAAGGTGAAGTGGAAATGAAATGTTCCGGTCCGGTAGAAAAGATCCACGATGTTAAAGCTATGCTTGAAAAAGCAGCAGAAATGGAAACCGGTAGCGTGGACGACTACAACGCATGGGCCAACGAATGTGCACAACACGCAGACTCAGCCACAAAGAAAGTATTCGAAGGTCTGGTGGTAGAAGAAGAAGGTCATCTGGACCAGTTCGAAACAGAAATCGAGAATCTGGAAAAGTTCGGAGACAATTATCTGGCATTGCAATCTATCGAACGCAGTAAAGTGATCTCTTCCGGCGGCACTCCTGCTGAATAAAAAGAAAACAAAGAAAGAATTAACGAGGGCGTTGCAAAAGTATCACTGTGGCAACGTCCTCTTTTTATATCAAAGCACTGATAAAACAATAAACAAAATACCCGCAAAGAGCCATCTTTACGACAACACTTAACAAGAATCCGATAAAAGCTCCTATCCCGGCTTTAAAAGCTTCCATTGATTTCTTTCCTCCCAACAATTCGCCGATCACCGCTCCGGCAAACGGACCGAATAAAATTCCCCAGGGCGGGAACAGGAATATTCCGGCTACGGTTCCGATGACACATCCCCAATTTCCCCATTTACTGCCTCCACCGTATTTAGTGCCCAACACTGGTGTCAGATAGTCCAGCAACTGTACGACAATAACCAACACACCCCATATCACCAGTTGGGTTACAGTAAACTGTATTCTATTTGTAAAATGAAGCAGTATCAACCCCAGATACGACAACGGTGGTCCGGGAAGGACCGGCAGAAAACAACCGGCAAACCCAACCAACAGACAAATCGCTCCTATTATGATTAATAATATATCCATCTGTTTCCATTAAAATTGTTCCAGAATCTGAATACGCTTTTCAATCGGCGGATGCGTCGCAAACAAACCGCTCATTCCGCTCAAAGCACTCTCAGCTTGTTTTCCGGGATGCTGGATAAACAACTGGGCGACATCATCACGCTTCACCGCCTCGATGTCCGGATCAGCCGATATCTTTCTCAACGCACTTGCCAAGGCTAGCGGATTCTTCGTCATCTCTGCCGAACCGGCATCCGCTAGATATTCCCTTTTACGCGAAATAGCAAACCGCATCAAAATGGAAAAGAAATAACCAATCGCAGCCACCAGCAAAACGAGTACGATCAGCAAAGCGGCCCCATTCTTATCGTTTTTTCTTCCGGAAAAAGAAGAATAATAGGCCGTACGCATAGCTATCTGTGCAACCATAGCAAAAATACCGACAAAGACGATCGATATAATAAGCAACCGCACATCATGGTTACGGATATGCGACAACTCATGGGCTATTACCGCTTCCAGTTCCTGATCGTCCAGCTTATTGATGATTCCTCTGGAAAGCGTTACTGTATAAGTCCGTTCATTGATCCCGCTGGCGAAAGCATTCAGGGAATTATCATTGATCACATTAATCCGGGGCATTTTCATTCCCTGGCTCATACAAAGATTTTCCACCAGATTGTACACCCGCTTATTTTCCTGACGACTCAATGGTATGGAACCGGTTGCCGAATTGATAATACTGGTGTTAGCAAAGTAAGCGATCAGGAACCAGACCAATACACCTCCCAGCACATACGGGGCGATCTGAACAAAAACACCCATCGCTAACTGAGTAAGGGTAACTTCGCCCTGCACTTGGTTACTTGCAGCCGAAAACATCACATACAGATAACAAAAAAGCAGCACCAGCACACAAACCAACAACGGAAAAAGACAGAGCAAAAGCAGGGAGCGAAAATTATTCCGGATCTTCTGCGTTTGTATCCCAACGTATTGCATACTTAAAACTCAATTTTAGGAGCTTCTTCAAGCGTTGCACGCTGCGTACCCAAATCAAACATGATCTCTTTATGGAACCCGAACATGCCGGCAATCAGGTTGGAAGGGAATGTCTCTACCGCATTATTCAATTCTTTAGTAGCCGAATTGAAATAACGTCTGACAGCTGAGAGTTTATTTTCCAGGTCGCAATCTCTTCCTGCAACTGAAGGAAATTTTGGTTCGCTTTCAGATCCGGATAAGCTTCCAGCGTAATCTTCAATCCGGCCAAGGCTGAACTCAATGCATTTTCCGCTTTAATCTTTTCGTCAATCGTACGGGCGCCCATCGCACCGTTACGAGCATTGATAACCCGTTCAAGCGTATCCTTTTCATGGGCGGCATATCCTTTTACCGTCGAAACCAGCTGGGGAATCAAATCGTGCCGCTGTTTCAGCTGTACATCGATATCCGCAAACGCATTTTCCCGGTTATTCCGCAGTTTCACCAACGAATTATACAACGAGATTATCCACAAGGCCAAAAGGACCAGAACTACAATAGAAACAATTAGTACCATAGTTTTATTTTATATAAGTTAGAATCCGCTCAAAGATATAAAAAGAATTTTGTTGGGATAATTATTCCTCTGATATTTGTGATACGATTGAAAATAAAAACACCGATGGCAGGTTCCCCCGTTTAAACTCAATCCTGCTTATATTTGTTGTTTACCAACATCAATAAACAGATCGAGTTATGAATATGAATAACGTATCAGTAAAAGTGAAACGCCGGAAATCGCAGGTTACGGGCAAACAAACCCCGCTATGTATCCAGCTGATCTGCCGTCGAAAAATGAAACGTATACCATTAGACAATAAGGTATACGAAGAAGAGTGGGATTCAGTGCGGGAAATGGTACAGATACCGCCCGGAACAGACAGGCAACGAACCGAATACCTGTTGCAGGTATCGGAAACAGTCTGCGAAACCTGCCGTATGATCCGGCAAATAATCGAAGAACAGCCGTCAAACAAAGACTTTTCCGTTGACGACATCGTTAAACTGTATAAAGAAAGGTCCGCAAGCATGTACCTGTCCGCCTATATCAAAAACTGGCGGATATTCTCCTGGCGCAGGGAAAAGAGGCCACTTCCCGCCATTACCAAAGCCTGGGGAACAGTTTCCTCTCGTTTATCGGAAAGAATATCCGGATAGACGAAATCAATGAGAAACTGATCAGGCTATATGAAGAACATTTGAAAGCCAAAAAGCTGATGGATAACACCATTTCGTTTTATATGCGCAATTTCCGGGCAATCATGAACAAAGCAGCGGCCGGCGGACTGATAAAAGAGTGCACACACTTCTTCAAAAACGTGAATACCCGAATTGAAAAAACACCCAAGCGGGCCATAGAAGAGAAAATGATCAGAAAGATAAAGAATTTAAGCGATGCCACATTGAAAAAACCGGGCCTGATCTTCTCCCGTGACCTGCTGATGTTCGCCTATTATACCAGCGGCATGGCTTTCGTCGATATTGCCCATCTCACATGCGACAATATAAAAGGGAACCACCTGGTTTATAAGCGTCGTAAGACAGGACAAGAACTACAGATCAGGATACTCCCGGAAATACAGGAACTGATCGACCGCTATCACTCCGATTCCCCTTTTCTATTTCCCGTACTGCGAACGCCTGATCCTTCGTATAAGGAATATGAAAATGCACTCCGGTTGCAAAACCTGCGGTTGAAAAAAATCGGCAAGCTGGTAGATGCTGAACTATCGACCTATGTACCCCGCCATACCTGGGCCACTACGGCAAAAAGCAAAGGTGTATCCGAAGAGATGATTTCGGAAAGCATGGGGCACACTTCTGTAAAAACAACCCGCATTTACATAGCGACATTTGATAATCCCCAACTCGATCAAATCAATAAATATGTAGTTTCGGGAAAGAAAAACAAGGGAAGTCTTAGAACCATAAATTCCGTCTCTTACTAAGAGACAGAAAAGACAATTTATAGTCTGTTAAAACGTTGCAAACGTAATAACATTTATTTGATAAAACAAATGTTTTGAGATAAAAATAAAATATAAAGAGTTTAATATTCAGTCCTTTTCTGAATATTGATACATATTTTAAGGAAAGAGCCACCTAGTACATATCCCTTCCCACAGGTCTATTATGTCAATTAATTATTAATATTTCCGCCTTCTACATTCTGTTTATCAGATGTTTAACAATTGTTTGACAATACTGCCCAATTCAGACAGTTTTACAAATGCTTCTACTTTCAGCACGTATTCATTAGTAATCCTATTGAAAAATAATATTTTCAAAGTACTTCAGCACAAATCTCATTTCTGAGTATTTATCCGCCTATTTCTTACAACTACGGAAAATTTGTTTGACAATTTGTTTTACATTTCTCTTTACAGAGGTATTTGTCATATTCATCTTCCATTAAAAATCAGACCAACTCAATTACCCTGTATTCCACATTCTGTCTCTTAGTAAGAGACGGAATAGATATAAGACACTAAATGTATTAATATGTATAAGGGTAAAATTAGGAAGCGCCACCTCCTATTCATTCTATTAATTTGCCAATCTGTTAACCTTCACGGGCAACAAACAGCAATTAAAACGAACGTATTGTTCTGGGGTACCACTACGCCGAATGCCGGTGTGGAAGTTGGTATCTCCAGACAGTTCACGGTAGAAGTATGGGGTGCCTACAATGCCTGGAAATTCCCCAACGACATGAAACTGAATCTATACCTTATCCAACCCGAAGCACGCTACTGGTTCTGCCGTAAGTTTGAAGGACATTTCGTAGGAGTACACGGACACTACGGACATTTCAATATCGGACAAATTCCCTTTATATCCAGTCTGAAAGACTATGTATTGCGAGGCGACCTCTACGGGGGAGGCCTCACCTACGGATATCACTGGGCGATCGGCAACCGCTGGGGCCTGGAAGCGATGATAGGAGGCGGATACGCCTATATGAAATACGATAAGTACCGATGTGCCGACTGCGGCGAGAAGGTCGGCTCCTTCACGAGGAGCTATATCGGACCGACACGAATCGGATTCTCTGTTATCTATTTTCTGAAATAAGTCTTTTTGAAGCATGTTATATATATGAAACACATCCCGTTATTACATAATTTAATATTAATACTGTTAGTGGTTCTGTTTTGTTTCCATTCTAATGGAAAAGTTACGGCGCAAGGCATACGCATCGTTCCCGGCAAACTGTACGTAAAAAAAGACAGCTTGCATGTGAACCTGACAATGTATCTGGACGGAATTTCCGTCGGCAGCGGAACAGCCCTTTTCTTTACCCCTGTCATGTCGGGGAGGAAGAAACAAAGTCTTTCCCTGCCCGCCGTTATTATCAGTGGTAAACGCCGGGCGCGCAACGACCGCCGGGAAGCATACCTCTCCCCCTTTTCGCCGGACAGAAATGAACCACAACCTTTCCGGCTGATAGTAGCAGGAAGAAATTCGAACGCTCCAATCAATTACCAAATAGCAGTGCTCTATGCCTCCTGGATGCAACAAGCCTCACTCCTGCTCCGGCAGGAATATAAGGAATGCTGCGGAAAGGAGCTGCTGGCACTCGATACGCTGAAACGAAGTCTGTTGATATCTTCGGTTCCCCCGGCTGTTCGGGAATACGAATTCCAAGCCAAACCTCAATCCCGGCCAGTTCAGGGGGAACCTATTCAAAGAACACCGGGCGGAAACACCACCGCCTATACATATAATACTATACCTGCGACAGGGAAACCCGCCGCCCCCGTCGTTTTAAGCATCGCCGATGTAGACCAGTACGCAACTATGGTCTCTTTCCTGCCGTCGGAAGGCAGCATGGACAACAAACACCGCACAGAAGGCGCTGTCCTCTACTTCGACTATCCGCTGGGGAAAGACGATATATATCCCGATTACAAAAACAACCGGGAAGAGATCAGTAAGGTAGACCAGATACTGGCTCCCCTTACCGATAACCGTTTCTCAACGCTCAGCCGGTTGCGCATCCGGGGATATTCCTCCCCCGACGGACCTTATGGCGATAACGAACAGCTTGCCAAAGCGCGTTCGGGGCTTTTTGCCCGCTACCTACGCGATGCCTACAACATTCCCCGCAGCAGCATCGAAGTATCGTCGGAAGCTGAAGACTGGGAAGGCCTGATCGACCTGCTACAGGAATACCGTCCGCCTTACACCGATGCCGCTCTCGACATTATCCGCCGTTACGGCATCTTCAACGGACGCGAAAAACAACTGATGGGCCTGCAGGGAGGTGCCCCCTACAAGGATATGCTGTACCGTTTCTTCCCGAAACTGCGCCGTATCGAAGTAGTAGTGCAATATGATGTCAGGAAAGTGAACGGTGCGGAAGCCTCCGAACTGATCTATACGCATCCCGACCTGCTCAGCCTCGACGAAATGTATGCCGTGGCCTGTTACTACCGTCCCGGAAGCGACCAGTACCGCGAAGTGTACGAAGTGGCCGCCTACCATTTCCCGAACGATGTGGTAGCCAACGTCAACGCCGCCTCTGCCGTGATGCTGACGGGCGACCTGATCTCGGCCTGGAATTACCTACGGAAGGCAGAAGCCGACCCGCGTGCCTGGAACAACATAGGTGTGCTCAACCTCCTGGAAGGTAACCCCGAAGGTGCCGCCATCTGGTTTCGCAAAGCCGTCGGGATAGAACCCCGCAAAGCCAGAGCAAACTTGCAACAGGCTGAAAGGATGATAAAAGAATGAACAAACAACGGATAATATATATAGTCTGCGGAGTGATGGCAGCCATGCTGACTGCCTGCTCTTTCGGCGACGAACCGTCGGTCTGTCCGTACAACGTCCGGATGGAATACTGGTACGCCGGAAGCAGTGCCGAGAACGCACTGCCCACCTACGTAGACAATATCCGTCAATACCTGTTCGATGAAGACGGTAACCTGTTGGCTGGCACCACCCTGCGCGGCGACAGCGTCACCGGATGGAACGCCGACCTGAAAGACGGCACCTACACCCTCGTTGTCTGGGGCAACCTGGGCGAAGAAGGGAAAGAAGCAACTACGGTAACAACTAAAAGCGATTATAATATGAACGAAATGACACTGAGCGCCATCACTTCCGGAGTACCTCCCGGATACCGCGGCAACACGGCACGGCTCTATTACGGCACATCCTCCTTCACCCTGAAAGACGGGATTACGGAACGTCAGCGCGTCTACCTGTCGCATGCCCACGCCGCCCTCAACATCACCGTACAGTGGCGTACCGCAGAAAAACCTCCGCTCGACGGTACCTGGCGGATGCGCCTGAAAGGCATCCCCGCCCTTTACGACTTTACCGGAGGAACAGAACAGACCGTCCCCTCGGGCAATGGCAGTTATACGATTCCCCGGAGCGGAAAAACAATAACCTATCACGAAACACGGGCCGCCATGAACTACGACTACGAAGTGACCGGCGAATTCGTCACCTATCGTTATACGGCCGGCACTCACGAGCTGTGGAGCCTTTGGCGCGATGGCGAACAAGTCATCGGCGATCTCGATCTCCACCTCTTTTTCTCCAAACTCCCGATGGATATGGACCGGAACATGGAGCAGGAATTCGACCTGCTGATCACCGTATATGAAAATGAAATTATAGTGACACAATCGACTGCCTCCGATTGGGCGGAAGGCGGTTCTATCGGATAATCATATAAAATAGTTCCTATGTTTAAAATCGGAAAAGACGGATAGCACGAGATAGCACTACAAAAGCTATACCATTTTAGTTAACTTTGTATTGTATCAAATTCATTATTAACTAATAACGATATAGCTTATGAAAACAGTACGAAGTAACGAA
>NZ_QSDP01000011.1:0-79714 GCF_003463685.1 Parabacteroides sp. AM58-2XD | reverse complement strand
TACATTTATTTTAGAAATACAAGATTTTAGGTTGAAAAAATTAATATGTGTCTAATTTTGGCTTACTTATAACAAATTAAGTAAACAATTTGCGAGATTAAAAGAATAACTCTAATTTTGCAGCCTAAAATTCGATACGACTATTAATTAAATAAATCATTCAGAATGAACGTTTCGCTTAAGAACATTGATGCCGTTAGCGGTATTGTGAAATTAGAAATAGTGAAGGCTGACTATGCTGAACAGGTTGAAAAGAGCCTGCGCAACTTCCGTCAGAAAGCAAATGTACCGGGTTTCCGTAAGGGAATGGTACCGATGAGTATGGTGAAAAAGATGTATGGAAAACATGTACTGGTTGAAGAAGTCAACAAGTTGGTTTCCGAAAATCTGTTCAAATATATCAACGAGAATAAGTTGAACGTTTTAGGCGAACCGATGCCTAACGAAACAGAACAACAGCCTATTAATTTCGATACACAGGAAGATTTCGAATTTTGTTTTGACGTAGCTTTGGCTCCGGAAATCAAAATCGAACTGAGTAAGGGCGACAAGCTTCCTTATTATCAGGTTGCCATCGATGAAGAGATGTTGAACCAGCAGGTTGACGCTTATACTGCAAACTTCGGATCTTATGACACTGCTGAAGAAGTAGAAGAAAAAGACCTGGTTAAAGGTACTATTGCCGAACTTGAAAACGGTTCTCCGAAAGAAGGTGGTATCGTTGTGGAAGATGCAGTGCTGATGCCTTCTTATCTGAAGGATGAAGCTGAAAAAGCTAAATTCATCGGTGCAAAAGCTAACACTGTAATCGTGTTCAACCCGAATAAGGCTTACGAAGGTGCTGAAGCAGAGATCGCTTCTTTGCTGAAGGTTGACAAAGAAGCTGTTGCCGGTCTTACCGGAGATTTCAGCTTCGAGATTAAAGAAATCACACGTCATAAAAAGGCAGAACTGAACCAGGAATTGTTCGACAAAGTATTCGGTGAAGGTGTTGTTTCCAGCGAAGAAGAATTCAAGAATAAGATTAAGGATGCATTGGCAGAACAGTTCACTCCTCAGAGCGACTTCAAGTTCCTGTTGGATGCCCGTGAAGTATTGGTACAGAAAGCAGGCGAACTGAAGTTTGCCGACGACCTGTTGAAACGTTGGTTGCTGGCTGCAAATGAAAAGAATACAGCTGAAAAACTGGATGAAGAGTATCCGAAGATTATCGAAGACCTGAAATACCAGTTGATCAAAGAAAACCTGGTGAAAGGCAATAACCTGAAGGTAGAAGATGCAGATATTGAAAACTTTGCAAAACGTGTGGCAAAAGCTCAGTTTGCACAGTACGGCATGCTTTCTGTTCCTGAAGATGTATTGGCCAACTATGCAAAAGATATGTTGAAAAACAAACAGACTTTACAGAATGTTATCGACCGTGCAGTAGAAGAAAAATTGGCTGCCTGGTTGAAAGAACAGGTAGAACTGGACGTAAAAGAAGTTTCAGTAGAAGAGTTCAACAAACTCTTTGAATAATATTATTCTTCAGAAATCGTAGTATTTACTAAGGTTTCAGCAAGAAAAAGGGGTTCCTCTCTAAAAAATATCTTAGCGGATAGCAAATAAGTTGTTTCTTTCAGAAATTTATTTATAACTTTGTTATTCCGATAAGTCAGAGGGAAATCCCTTTTTTTATGACTTTCGGTTATACAATAAACAGTAAACTATGGACGATTTTAGAAAGTATGCAACAAAGCATTTGCGGATGAACAGTAATGCGCTGGATAGTTATATGAATATCACCAGCAGTTATATTTCTCCGACAATTATTGAAGAGC
Source organism: Parabacteroides sp. AM58-2XD (assembly GCF_003463685.1). NCBI lineage: Bacteria > Pseudomonadati > Bacteroidota > Bacteroidia > Bacteroidales > Tannerellaceae > Parabacteroides > Parabacteroides sp. AM58-2XD. The sequence goes on along the minus strand of NZ_QSDP01000011.1, from coordinate 77,894 downwards.
GCCAGCTGAATGTTGCGCAGATGGACGTGTTTTCCCGTTTGATGATGGATCGTATTATCTTCCTGGGAACACAGGTCGACGATTATTCGGCCAATGTGATTCAGGCGCAATTATTATATCTGGATTCCAGCGATCCCGGCAAGGATATATCTATTTATATTAATTCGCCGGGCGGTTCGGTATATGCAGGTTATGGTATTTATGATACCATGCAGTTTATCGGATGTGATGTTTCTACTATCTGTACAGGTATGGCCGCTTCTTTTGCCGCCGTATTGCTGGTAGCCGGAACTAAGGGCAAACGTATGGCTTTGCCGCATTCTCGCGTGATGATCCACCAACCTCTGGGCGGTGTACAGGGACAAGCTTCGGATATCGAGATCACTGCTCGTGAAATCCTGAAGGTAAAGAAAGAACTGTATACTATTATTTCAACTCACTCAGGAAAACCTTATGAAGAGGTAGAACGCGATAGCGATCGCGACTACTGGATGACTGCCGAAGAAGCGAAAGCTTATGGAATGGTAGACGAGATCCTGGTCCGTAATAGTAAATAACAAACATAGAGACAAGGCCTTTGCGCCTTGTCTTTTTCGACAAATAAATAAACAAAATATCTATGGCCAAAACAGGCGACGTTTGTACGTTTTGTGGAAGAAGCAGTCGGGACGTTAATATGCTGATAAATGGGATATCCGGTGCCATCTGTGATGAATGCGCACAGCAAGCGTATGAAATTGTAAAAGAACAACAACCTGCCAGGAAAAGTTCTCTGGGACTTGACCAGGCGGAACTGCCGAAACCGGAGGATATAAAAAACTTTCTGGATCAATATGTGATCGGACAGGATGACGCCAAGCGTTACCTTTCTGTTTCGGTGTATAACCATTACAAACGATTACTCCAGAAAGTCACTTCGGATGACGTGGAGATCGAGAAATCTAATATTATTATGGTCGGCGCAACCGGTACGGGAAAAACCCTGCTGGCTCGTACGATCGCAAAATTACTGCATGTGCCGTTTGCTATCGTGGATGCTACGGTACTGACCGAAGCCGGTTATGTGGGAGAAGATATTGAAAGTATTCTGACCCGTCTGTTGCAGGCTGCCGATTACGACGTGGATGCAGCTCAGCGGGGAATTGTATTTATTGATGAGATAGATAAGATCGCGCGTAAAAGTGACAATCCGTCTATAACCCGTGATGTAAGTGGAGAAGGAGTACAGCAGGGTTTGCTGAAGCTGTTGGAAGGTTCGATCGTAAACGTACCTCCCCAGGGCGGAAGAAAGCATCCGGAACAGAAAATGATAGCGGTAGATACTAAAAATATTCTTTTTGTCTGTGGCGGAGCGTTTGACGGTATCGAGAAGAAAATTGCACAACGTCTGAACACTCGTGTTGTGGGATATTCTGCCAGCAAGGATACTGCTCAGGTGGACAGGAATAACTTCCTGAAATACATTACGCCAACCGACCTGAAGTCGTTCGGGCTGATTCCGGAGATCATCGGCCGTCTGCCTATTCTGACTTATCTGAACCCGCTTGACCGGAGCACGCTTCGCAGCATTCTGACAGAGCCGAAGAATTCGATCATCAAGCAGTATATCAAATTGTTTGAGATGGATTCCATTAACTGACGTTTGATGAAGATGTTTACGAATATATTGTAGATAAAGCTTTGGTATTTAAGCTGGGAGCCCGTGGCCTGCGTTCGATCGTAGAGGCTATCATGATGGATGCTATGTTCAGCATGCCGTCTGACAAGAAAAAGAAACTCCATGTTACTTTGGAGTATGCGAAGGAGAAGTTTGAAAAATCAGATGTAAACCGTTTGCAGATAGCGTAATGCCTGCGGTTTGTAAAATATAATAAGTATGGCGAAGAAGGATAATTTAACTGAACATTTAAAGACTCATTTTGGTTTTGATACCTTTAAAGGGAATCAGAAAGCAATCATTGAAAATGTGCTGGCCGGGAATGATACCTTTGTGTTGATGCCCACCGGCGGAGGGAAGTCCCTCTGTTACCAGTTGCCTTCTATTATGATGGAAGGTACTGCGATCGTTATATCTCCCCTGATTGCTTTGATGAAGAACCAGGTGGATGCCATGCGTAATTTTAGTGAAGAAGACGGAGTCGCTCATTTTATTAACTCTTCACTGAATAAGTCGGCGATCGACCAGGTGAAGGCTGATATAATGGCTGGCCGCACGAAATTATTGTATGTTGCTCCTGAGTCGCTGACAAAAGAGGAGAATGTCGAATTTTTGCGCAATGTGAATATTTCGTTTTATGCAGTAGATGAGGCGCATTGTATTTCAGAATGGGGACATGATTTCCGTCCGGAATATCGCCGGATACGTCCTATCATCAATGAAATAGGTAAGCGTCCGCTGATTGCGCTGACAGCAACAGCCACTCCGAAAGTTCAGCACGATATCCAGAAAAACCTGGGTATGATTGATGCCTCAGTTTTCAAATCCTCCTTTAACCGTTCTAATTTATATTACGAAGTTCGTCCGAAGGATGAAAATGTAGACCGCGAGATCATTAAATATATTAAGGCCAACGAAGGTAAATCGGGTATTGTCTATTGTTTGAGCCGCAAGAAGGTGGAAGAGTTTGCCGATATTCTGAAAGCGAACGGAATCAAAGCGCTTGCGTATCATGCCGGAATGGATTCAGGGCAACGGTCGGCCAATCAGGATGCGTTCCTGTTGGAAAAAGCTGACGTTATCGTGGCTACTATCGCATTCGGTATGGGTATCGATAAGCCGGACGTACGTTATGTCATTCATTATGATATCCCGAAGAGCCTCGAAGGTTATTACCAGGAAACAGGTCGTGCCGGCCGTGATGGTGGCGAAGGCCAGTGTATTGCCTTTTATGCATACAAAGATTTGCAGAAGCTGGAGAAATTTATGCAGGGTAAGCCTGTAGCGGAACAGGAAATCGGTAAGCAACTGTTGCTGAAACAGCGGCTTATGCCGAAACTTCCGTATGCCGTCGTAAAGTCTTGTTGCATTATTTCGGTGAGGAATACCTGGAAGAAAATTGTGGAAATTGTGATAATTGTTTGAACCCCAAAAAGCAAGTGGAAGCGAAAGAATTATTGAGTGCGGTACTTGAAGTGATAAGTACTTTGAAAGAAAAATTTAAGGCAGATTATATTGTCAACATGTTGGTCGGTAATGAGACCTCCGAAATTCAATCTTACAAACACAATGAACTGGAAGTCTTCGGTTCGGGAACGGATGAAGACGACAAGACCTGGAACGCAGTGATCCGTCAGGCGCTGATTGCCGGTTATCTGACAAAGGATATCGAGAACTATGGCCTGCTGAAAATCTCTCCGAAGGGAAAAGATTTCATGAAGAAGCCGGTGTCTTTCAAAATAACGAAGGATAACGAGTTTGAGGAAGAGGAAGAATCAGAAGTGCCGGTACGTGGCGGAGCAACCTGTGCGGTTGACCCGGTTCTTTATTCTATGATGAAGGATTTGCGTAAGAAGCTGTCCAAGCGATTGGAAGTTCCTCCTTTTGTGATTTTCCAGGACCCGTCGCTTGAGGCGATGGCTACCACTTATCCGGTGACTCTGGATGAGTTGCAGAATATTCCCGGTGTCGGTGCCGGTAAGGCAAAACGTTACGGACAGGAATTCATTACATTGATCAAAAAACACGTAGAAGAAAATGAGATCGAACGTCCGGAAGACTTGCGTGTTCGTACGGTTGCAAACAAGTCGAAACTGAAAGTCTCCATTATCCAGCGTATCGACCGCAAAGTCGCCCTGGATGAGATAGCGTTGACAAACGGTCTTGAATTTAACGAACTGCTGGATGAGATCGAAGCGATCGTTTATTCGGGAACACGTATCAATATCGATTACTTTGTAAACGATGTGATGGATGAAGATCATGTGGAAGATATCTATGAATATTTCAAAGATTCCGAAACGGATGATCTGGAAGATGCGATCGAAGAGTTGGGTGGTGATTATACGGAAGAAGAGATCCGTCTGGTACGTATAAAATTCTTATCGGAAATGGCAAATTAATAATATGCCGATAAGGTTAATATGCCAATATGCCAATAGAGATAATATATCGTTGTTTTTTTATTGGCACATTGGCATATTGTTTTATTGGCATATTATTCGTATATTTGCGCGCAATAATTTTTAAAGCATACGTTTTATGTCATTTATTGCAGACAGGTTAGTTATGGACGGATTAACATTCGATGATGTATTGTTGATCCCCGCTTACTCAGAAGTTCTTCCCCGAAATGTCGACCTTACGACAAAGTTTTCACGAAACATTACATTGAATATCCCGATGGTATCGGCCGCTATGGATACGGTTACCGAGGCAAAGATGGCAATTGCTATTGCCCGCGAAGGTGGTATCGGTGTTATTCATAAGAACATGACGATTGCAGAACAGGCTAAGCAGGTTCAAAGCGTTAAGCGTGCTGAAAACGGAATGATCTATGATCCCGTAACAATCACGAAGGGAAAACGTGTGGCCGATGCGTTGGCTATGATGGCAGAATATAAGATCGGCGGTATACCTGTTGTGGATGAAGGCGGTTATCTGGTCGGAATTGTAACCAACCGTGACCTTCGTTTTGAAAGAGACATGAACCGTTCGATCGACGAGGTGATGACGAAGGAAAACCTGGTCGTAACGGATCAGTCTACAGACCTGGAAGCGGCAGCCAGATCCTTCAGCAACACAAGATTGAAAAGCTGCCGGTGGTGGACAGCCATAATAAGTTGATCGGGCTTGTTACCTATAAAGACATCACTAAAGCAAAAGATAAACCTTCTGCCTGCAAAGATGCCAAAGGCCGTTTGCGTGTGGCAGCCGGTGTGGGTGTGACATTCAATACATTTGAACGTGTGGCTGCATTGGTAGAGGCTGGTGCCGATGCCTTGGTTATCGACACGGCTCACGGACATTCCAAAGGTGTGGTCGATGTGTTGAAACAAATTAAGGCACAGTATCCGGGTATCGATTGCGTGGTTGGTAATATTGCTACGGGCGATGCTGCCAGATATCTGGCGGATGCCGGAGCAGATGCCGTTAAGGTAGGAATCGGACCGGGTTCTATCTGTACGACCCGTGTTATTGCCGGAGTCGGTGTCCCCCAGTTGTCTGCAATCTATGATGTTGCAAAAGCATTGAAGGGTACAGGTATTCCTCTGATTGCCGACGGCGGACTGCGTTATTCCGGTGATATCGTGAAGGCGATTGCTGCCGGCGGATCATCCGTGATGATGGGTTCCTTGCTGGCCGGAGTGGAAGAATCACCGGGTGAAACGATCATTTTCAACGGACGCAAGTTTAAATCCTATCGTGGTATGGGATCGCTGGAAGCGATGCAGAAAGGATCGAAAGATCGTTATTTCCAGGATGTGGAAGATGATGTGAAGAAACTTGTGCCGGAAGGTATTGCCGCGCGTGTTCCTTATAAAGGTTCTTTATTCGAGGTGATCTACCAGATGGTTGGCGGGTTGCGTGCCGGTATGGGATATTGCGGAGCGCATAATATTGAAGAACTGCATCAGGCTAAATTCACCCGCATTACCAATGCCGGTGTACAGGAAAGTCATCCGCATGACGTGGCAATTACACAGGAAGCACCCAATTATAGCCGTGGCGAATAATAAATGTGCATAAATCCCGTTATATAAAAAACACTAATTTAATTGGATAGCATACTTTTTGGGGATGCTATCCGTTAGATTAGTGTTATTTTTGTAATGTGTACGTAGTATGATAAACGGAATTTTGATGAAAAAGTTGCTTGTATTATCTTTAGTATTCGTTTGTTTAACCGGAGAAGCCGCTAATAAGGCTGATTCTGTGGTGATGACTGTGGCCGGAAAACAGGTATCTCTGGATGAATTTGTTTTTATGGCCAGAAAGAATGGTGAAGTTAATTTATCTGATCGCAAATCATTGGAAAATTATGTGGAACTGTATAAAAACTTTAAGTTGAAAGTTGTCGATGCAGAAACCGCCGGTCTTGACAAGACAAAAGATTTTACCAATGAACTGGAAGGATACCGCGCTCAGCTGACATCAAGTTACTTATCTGACAGAGACGGGGAAGAAGCAGCTCTCCGTGTGGAATATGACCGTCTGGGCGAAGTACTGGAATTGAGTCATATTTTATTCCGTCTGCCGGGGAAGACTCTTTCAAGGGATACGCTCGCTGTTTATGAAAAGGCGATGAAGGTCTATGAACGTATAAAAAACGGGGAAGACATGGCAACCGTTGGTCAGGAGCTGGCAAAGCAGGATTCTACCAAACAGACCGGATATGAATATGCACGTTGCCTGTTGCCTATGCAGACGATAAAAGCGTTCGAGAATTATGCTTATTCTATGAAACCGGGTGAATTATCCATGCCGGTACGTACTACGCTGGGATATCATATTATTAAACTACATAGCCGCAAACCCAATCCGGGGATGCGCCGTGTTGCCCATATTCTGATCCCTTTCCAGAAAGATTCGGTAACCCGTAGTGATAGTGAAACGTTGGCTTTGGCTGAAGAGGTTTATCAGAAGATACAGGATGGAGCAGACTTCGGACAGTTAGCAGAAGAAAACTCTTCGGATGCCGCTTCTGCGCGCAAAGGGGGAGAACTTCCCTGGTTTGGTGTCGGAGAAATGGTGGAACCTTTTGAAAAAGGCGCGTTTGCTTTAAATACTCCGGGTGAAGTGTCTGAACCCGTTAAAACACGGTTCGGTTATCATATTATCAAATTACTCGACAAGGGAGGCATCCCATCTTTTGAAGAAAAAAAGAAATCATGGTCTCGTGTGATGGCACAGGGTGAACGTAATTTCGAATATTATAAGGCGTTCGATGAACGTATGAAAAAAGAGTATGGTTATGTGTTCTATCCGGAGGCTTATGCTGAACTGGTCGCTTTGTGTAATGACCATTTCCCTTCCGACAAGGACTTCTACGAAAAGGCCAAGGATATGAATAAGACATTGATCCATCTGGTGGATACGGATTTCCCACAGAGCGAATTCGCTTATTATATCCAGCGTTGTCCGTTCTCGACAAAAACGTATGCCGGTGATTTTATGCAGGAAGTGTTCGATCTGTTCATTCGTGATATTGTAACGACAACCGAGCGCAAGAATCTGGAAACTAAGCATCCTGAATTTACACATCTGATGCAGGAATATCGGGATGGTATCCTGTTGTTCAATATCAGTAATCAGAAAGTGTGGAGCAAGCCAGCTGCTGAACAGCCGGAGTTGGAAAAAGCCTGGTTGCAGGAGCTGAATAAGGAATATCCTGTTACGATTAACTGGAAATTGTTGAAAAAACTAAAGAAATAAGAAAGAGAAGGTTATGAAGTATTGCTTCATTTTTATAGCATTCGTATCTTTGCTGTGTTCTTGTAAGCGAACCCAGCAAACCGACGATGCGGATGTGCTGGTAAGAGTGAAGGACCGGACGTTAAAACGTTCGGAAGTGGTTAGTCTGATTCCGCGGGGGACGTCCTCTGCGGATAGTTTGTTGTTAGCCGAAAGCTTTGTAAAGAAATGGGTGAAAGATGCCCTGGTTTACGAAGTTGCCCAGCGAAACCTGGGGGACGAAAAGGAAGAGGTCGACAAGCTGGTAGAAGAATACCGCCACTCGCTGATTCGTTACCGTTATCAGGAGCGCCTGATCAAAGAGAAATTGTCGGCTGATATCCGCGAAAGCGATAAGCTGAACTATTATGAGGAGAATCAGAAAAAGTTTACACTCGATAAAGCCCTGATCAAGGGACTTTTCCTGAAAATACCGGTGGATGCCCCCGGTTTGTCGGAGGTAAAAGGGTGGTACAAATCGACTTCTGAAGCCTCTTTAGAAAAAATTGAGAAGTATAGTGTGCAAAATGCCACTATTTATGACTACTTTTACGACAAATGGGTGGACTTTGACGAGGTGATGGATAATATACCTGTTCATGTATCCAACCCAAACGCTTATCTGAAGGCGAATAAGTTTGTGGAAGTGGCTGATAGTAGTTACTGTTATCTGCTGAATATCAAAGAGTATCTGCCGGAAGGAAGCGTGGCTCCCTATGATTATGCGAGTTCGCAAATCACGGAGATGCTGATCAATCAGCGGAAAGTAGATTTTTTGAAGACGTTTGAAGAAGAATTATATAAAGATGGAATCAGAGGAGGTGATGTAAAGTTTTTTACTGAACCGTAATTTGTAACTTATAAAGTAGAAATGATGAAAAAGATTTTAACTGTATTCTTTCTTGCCTGCTTATCTTGTGCGGCAATGGCACAAGATAATGTGATTGATGAGATTGTGTGGGTGGTAGGAGATGATGCTATTTTACGTTCGGACGTAGAAACGCAGCGTTTGTATATGCAAAACGAAGGCGAACGTCTGGATGGTGATCCTTATTGTGTGATTCCGGAACGGATAGCGATACAGAAACTGTACCTGAACCAGGCGAAGATAGACAGTATCGAGGCCAGCGAAAGCCAGGTGATACAGCAAGCTGACCAGTGGATAACCTGGGCAATCAACCAGATCGGATCAAGGGAAAAAGTAGAGGAATATTTCGGAAAGAAAATCTCACAGATCAGGGATGAACAGAAGGAAAAGTTCCGTGAACAGCAGATCGTTTCAGAAATGCAGCGCAAACTGATCGGGGAGATCAAGATGACTCCTTCTGAAATCCGTAAATTTTATAATCAGTTGTCGAAGGACAGTCTGCCGACTATCCCGACAACAGTGGAAGTCCAGATCATTACTTTCGAACCGAAGATTCCGTTTGATGTGACGGATGCTATCAAAGCACGACTGCGTGATTTTACAGAACAGATCAACAGCGGTAAGATGGAGTTCTCTACGTTGGCCCGCCTGTATTCCGAAGATCCTGCTTCAGCTGCCCGTGGCGGTGAGATGGGATTTATGAGTAAGACTGACCTTGTGCCGGAGTTTGCCAATGTGGCATTCAACCTGTCTGATCCGAAACGTGTATCACAGGTTGTGCAGACTGAATATGGATATCATATCATCCAGCTGATCGAGAAACGCGGTAACCGTATCAACTGCCGTCATATCCTGTTAAGACCGAAAGTGTCAGAAAAGGAATTGACGGAAGCGACTGCCCGCATGGACTCATTATATGCTGACTTGCAGGCAAACAAATTCTCGTTTGAGGAAGCTGCAACATTCGTTTCATATGATAAGGATACCCGTAACAACAAAGGGTTGATGGTTAACCAGAATCATGAAGGAAACAATTTCGGTACTCCGAAGTTTGAAATGCAGGAACTTCCTCAGGAAGTCGGTAAAGTGGTTTACAACATGCAGGTGGGTGAGATCTCCAAACCGTTTACTATGATTTCCAACAAACAGAAGGAAGTGGTTGCCATTGTTAAATTGAAATCCCGTACAGATCAACATAAGGCGAATCTTTCTGATGACTTCCAGGCAATGAAGAATATGGTGGAACAACAGAAAAGAGAAGAATTGTTGGATGAGTGGATTAAGAAAAAGCAAAAAACTACGTATGTCCGTATTGCCGAAGGATGGCGTAACTGCGATTTCAAATATCCGGGTTGGGTTAAAGAATGAAGATTGTAAAAAAGTTTTTTCTTACAGGACTGCTTTGTCTGCTGGCTGTTTGTGTTTTTGCACAAACGCAGGATTCCATATCCGTCAAGCAGGGAGAGACTCTTACAGCCGATACGGTCACGACTAAAAAGACACTGGTTTATCTGCTGCATGCCGATACTGTATCCTATGATAAGGAAGTGATGAAGGCTGATGCACAGTTTCTGGAGGGAAATGTCAGTTTCCGGCACGATAGTTCGTATATGTATTGCGACAGTGCATACTTTTTTGAGGCGACTAATTCGCTGGAAGCTTTCAGTAATGTCCGTATGGAACAAGGAGATACTTTGTTTGTATACGGCAATTACCTGTTTTATGACGGGGATACCCAGATTGCTTATCTGCGTGAAAATGTCCGGATGGAGAACGGGCAGGTAACGCTTTTTACCGATAGTTTGAACTATGAGCGTATTCCCGATATCGGTTATTATTTTGACGGTGGTTTGATCGTTGACTCGCTGAATCAGTTGTCCTCTTTCTACGGTCAATATTCTCCGGGTACGAAACTGGCTATATTTAATGATAGTGTGCGTCTGGAGAATCCGAATTTTACACTCTATTCGGATACGCTTCATTACGATACCGAATCGAAGATTGCAACAATACTGGGGCCTTCCATCATTGTTTCAGACAGCGGAACGATACACTCTTCCCGCGGATGGTACAATACGGAAGCTAACACTTCGCTGTTGCTCGACCGTTCCGAAGTTTATTCGGGCAACAGGGTCCTGATCGGTGATTCTATATCATATGACCAGGATGCCGGTTTCGGTGAAGCCTTCGGGAATATGTGTTTGCAGGATACGGCTCAGAAAGTAATGCTGGAGGGACAGTACGGTTTTTATAACGAGCGGACGGAATATGCGTTTGCAACCGACAGTGCCCGTTTCCTTGAATATTCGCAGGGCGACACGTTATATCTGCATGCCGATACGCTGGAAATGATGTCGATCGATTCGACGGCCCGCGAAATAAAGGCATTTTATGGTGTGCGTTTCTATCGCACCGATATGCAGGGTGTTTGCGATTCCATGCAGTTTAATACGCGTGATTCCATATTATATATGTATAGGGATCCGATTCTGTGGAATGAGCAGTACCAGATATCCGGTGATACGATAGTTATCTATATGAATGACAGTACGATCGATTATGCACATGTGATACAATATGCATTTGCAGTGCAGCATCTCGATTCGACTTATTATAATCAATTGAAAGGGAATGACCTGAAAGCATATTTTGAAGGTCAGGCTGTCCGGCAGATCGATGTCGAAGGGAATGCGGAATCCATCTTCTATCCGTTGGATAACGGTGCGATGATCGGTTTGAATGAAACCAAGAGCGGATTCCTGACAATTTGGGTGAAAGACAATGCGTTGGAACGGCTGAAGATATGGCCCAGTCCGCAGGGAAGTCTTACCCCCATACCCGATCTGAAGCCGGAACAGAAAACACTGAAAGATTTTTATTGGTTTGATTACTTGCGTCCGAAAAATAAAGATGATATTTATCAGGTAGTGAAGAGGAGAGTCGAAGACGCACCGGTTCGAAGCAATAAGTTTAAGCACGAGCAATAGCATTTATTATTAAATTTGTTGAGTTATGGCACTTTTCTCATTTTATAATGTACGTAAACCCCGGCAGTTCAATCATAAACCTATTTATTGGGATCCCCATAAAGAGGCGTTGGAAGAACGTGTGCGTAAAATGAAACGCGAGATGGGCATGGAAGAATCGTTGGAAGATTACAAGCCGCAGATCAAAGGAACTTTTATTGAGGGTACTTCGCATCTGAAGAAAAGCCTTGACAGAGGCGACGATGTGCGTAGCCGTAAATATAAGAGTGCAAAACTGATCGTGGGGATCGCAGTCCTGGGTGCTTTACTCTGGTTTTTGTTTTGGTCATGAGCGATATAATTCATTTATTACCCGATAGTATAGCCAATCAGATAGCGGCCGGTGAAGTCATTCAACGGCCTGCTTCCGTTGTAAAGGAACTGGTTGAAAATGCGATCGATGCCGGAGCCGCACATATCCAGGTGAACATTAAGGATGCCGGGCGTACATTGATCCAGGTGGTCGATGACGGGAAAGGTATGTCTGAGACAGATGCCCGCATGGCATTTGAACGGCATGCTACTTCCAAGATCTCTTCGGCCGAAGATCTGTTTTCCCTCCATACGATGGGATTTCGCGGAGAGGCGCTGGCTTCTATCGCTGCGGTTGCCCATGTGGAACTGCGTACCCGTTTGAGAGGTACTGAGTTGGGTACGAAGCTATCCATCGCCGGTTCCACATTGGAAGATATTAGCCCCGATGCTTGTACAGAGGGAAGTATTTTTTCGATCAAGAACCTATTCTTTAACGTACCCGCGCGACGTAAATTCCTGAAATCGAATGAAACGGAGTTCCGTAATATAATCAATGAATTTGAACGTATCGCCTTGGTCAACCCGCAGGTAGCCCTGGTGTTGAACCACAATGATACCGAGATATTTAATTTACCGGAGTCAGGTCTCCGCCAACGTATTATAAATGTATATGGCAAGAACCTGAACCAGAAGTTGCTTTCAATGGATGCACAAAGCTCGCTGGTCACTATTTCCGGTTTTGTAGGTCGCCCGGACTCTGCCAAAAAGCGTGGTGCACTGCAATATTTCTTCGTGAACGGACGTTTCATGAAGCATCCCTATTTCCATAAGGCCGTTATGCAGGCTTATGAACAGTTGATCCCTCCCGGTGAACAACCCAATTATTTTATCTATTTCACGCTTGATCCTTCTACGATCGATGTAAATATCCACCCGACTAAGACCGAGATCAAGTTTGAGAACGAGCAGCCTATCTGGCAGATACTGATGGCGGCAACCCGTGAGGCGCTGGCAAAGTCGAGTGCTATCCCTACTATTGATTTTGATGTGGAAGATGCGATAGACATCCCGGTTTACAATCCGGTCAAAGAACCGGACGGATTTAGAGCACCGACTGTGCAGCTTGATTCGGGTTATAATCCCTTCAAGGCATCTTCTGCCCCGTCTTCTAATTCTCCGTCTTCGCCATCCCCTTCGTCTTCCGGGAAGTCGGAGTTCGACTGGTCGCAACTCTATCAGGGGTTTGAAAGCGACCGTGATGCCGTGCGTAAAGATTTGGAAATGATGGGAGAGGTGATTGAGACGGATGTTGATGAGAAGCCGGAACCGGTAGCTTCTGTTGTTGGAGGCGAAGCCTGTTTGCCGAAACGACTACTCCATGCTATCAGTACAAAGGTCGTTATATCGTTACTTCACTGAAGTCCGGCCTGGCCTGATCGACCAGTACAGGGCGCATGTGCGTATCTTGTTCGACCAGTATCTGAATAATATGCGACAGCAGAAAGGTGCATCGCAGCAGGTTCTTTTCCCCGAGATCATCGAGTTCACGGCAGCAGAAGCCGCTGTCTTGCCTGTTCTGCTGGAAGATATGCGTTTTATCGGTTTCGACTTGTCGAATCTGGGAAATAACAGTTATGCGATCAACGGTCTGCCTGCCGGACTTGAGAATGTAGACCAGTTGGTTCTGATAAAGGATATTGTCAACCGTGCTATCGAGACAGGATGTGAAGTACATGAAGAGATTTGTGAAGCAATCGCTTTGTCTCTGGCAAAAGCTTCAGCCATCCGTCCGGGTAAAACATTGTCTGCCGACGAGATGGATCACCTGATCGCAACCTTGTTCTCCTGTCCGGATTCCAACCTGACCCCCGACGGAAAGACGATCATTTCCATGCTGACTGACGAAGAACTGGAGAAACGGTTCAGATAAGAAGAGCATATCATTTTTATTTCTATATTTGTGTTTCCTTACTTAAATTGAAATACAATGTGGAGACCAATGTATCATCTTTTTTCCCTTGTGGGAATTCTTTTACTGTTTGCTGCATGTAATCAGTCGCATATCGACCGGAAAGTCTTGGTAGACCGGCATCGTATCGTAACGGCTAAGACGAACCCGGTTAGTCCGGCCCAGGTCGGGAACGGGGAGTTTGCGTTCGGTGTGGATATCACAGGTTTACAGACCTTTGTCCCATTCAATACAATGGCACAATGGAGTTGGCATAGTTTTCCGTTGCCTGAAGGTAAGCACGTTGAAGATTTTGAAAAGCCAGTTATCGATACTTATGGAAAGCCGGTGCCTTACGATATTCCTAATCCCCGGCAACCTGAATTATCAAATTGGCTGGCAGCTAATCCCCATCGTTTTAATCTGGGACGTATTGGTTTTAGATTACTTCGTCCGGACGGTTCGGAAGCTGTCGCGGAAGATTTGTCTGATACGCGCCAGGAGGTAGATATGTGGACAGGTATCATTCACAGTTTTTTTATACTGGACGGAATACCCGTATCTGTTAAAACTGCCTGTCATCCTTCTTTGGACGCGGTTGGTGTCACTGTTGAGAGTCAGTTGGTCCGGGAAGGAAAACTTACCGTTTTTCTGGATTTCCCTTATGCAGAAGACGGGCAGATGAAAGATTATGTGGGAACTTATGACAGGCCGGAGGCTCACAGGTCGGTCATTAAAGAGCAAAAAGATAAAACGGTATCGATTGCCAGGGAGATGGATGATGTCTCTTATTATACATCCCTGCATTGGGATACTCCTGCCTCTTTTATAAAATCAGGAGCGGATTCATCCCATCGTTTTGAACTACGTCCGGAAAATACGGAAAAGCTGTCTTTTACTTGTCTTTTCTCCCGTAAGAAAGCGGATGATATTCCTGTTGTCGCTGATGTTTTTGATGAAAGTGCCCGCGAATGGCAAAGTTTCTGGCAGTCGGGAGCGGTCATCGATTTGTCCGGCAGTAAAGATCCGCGTTGGATAGAGTTGGAGCGCAGGATCGTTTTGTCGCAGTATCTGATGAAAGTGAATGAAGCCGGGTCGTTGCCTCCGCAGGAAAGCGGGTTGGTGAATAACGGATGGTATGGTCGTTTCCATTTTGAGATGATATGGTGGCATGGCGTGCATTATGCATTGTGGAATCGGTGGCCATTACTGGAGAAAAGTTTGACTGTTTATCAGAACTATCTGTCGACATCACGGGAACGTGCCGGGCGTCAGGGGTATAAAGGTGCCCGTTGGCCTAAATGTACCGCCGATTTTGACCGGGAATGGCCTCATATAATACATGCAACTTTGATTTGGCAGCAACCGCATCCAATTTATTTTGCCGATCTTGATTACCGGTTGCATCCAACCCGTGAAACATTGGAAAAATGGGAACCGATTATAACTGCTACGGCAGATTTTATGGCGGATTATGCTTATTATGACGAGGCGCAGGACCGTTATGTGCTCGGACCTCCCGTCTTCATTGTTTCTGAGAATACGGTTCCCGAGACAACAATAAATCCTGCATTTGAACTGGGATACTGGCGTTACGGATTGCGTATGGCTGCCGAATGGCGTAAGCGTTTGTCGCTTCCGGTCGATGCGAAGTGGGAGGATGTTTTGGCAAAACTGGCATCATTACCCGTGGAAGACGGACTATACGTTACCCATGAAGGTATCCGGAATATGTGGTCGGATTTTGCATTTGAGCATCCGGCGTTGATCGGTACTTACGGAATGTTGCCGGGTGATGGTGTGGATGCGGAAATACTTGCCCGGACTTTGGATAAAATAACTTCAACCTGGAATTTTGACCGTACATGGGGATGGGATTTCCCTATGCTGGCAATGGCGGCTGCCCGCTGTGGCAAACCGGAGCAGGCTGTTGACTTTCTGCTTCATCCGGCCGGAGGATTTCAATTTGATGAACATGGACTGGCAACAGGCGGTCCATTTCCTTACCTTCCCTCCAACGGAGCTTTGCTGACCGCAGTAGCCATGATGGCGGCTGGTTGGGACGGCTCGACAGGTGAAACTCCGGGATTTCCTTGCGATGGAAGCTGGGTAGTCAAAACGGAGGGCTTTCTTCCTATGCCGTAGTTTTTAATGTAGTCGTTTAGTGATTACCGTATATTTATAAAACGATTATTTCAGCTTTCAGCCACCTTTCAGCCTTGTAAAACAACCTGTTTGGCTGAAGGGTGGCTGATTAGCCTTATTTTCTGTAGTTCCCGGGCACAGGTACATAAATCGGGAATCTATCCAATCCTTCTTTCTTTAATTTCCCGGCTTTTACCATTTCTGTCAGACGACGATTGGCTGTCCCTTTCGTAAATCTGCAAACTTGCTGGAACTCCAGGCGGGTGATATATTCATGGGTTGAGAAATAGATGGTTAATAAGTTGTCAATTTCTGTTTCCGAGCGACTTTTCGAATGATTTTTATGTACTGCCCTGACAAACCGGGTGGTACTCAATTCCTTTTTTAACGCTTTTTCCGGACGGAACGCCACCGACTTGAACTGGATGGATTCGGCCCGTATCTCTTTCGGATCTTTTATAGGCGGACATTGCAGTGTCATTTCCAGATAACCCAGTCCTTTGATATGTATTCTTTTCCCTTGTTTCAGATTGCGGATGATCGCTTTGCTTAACATGGTTATAGTTGCTTCTACATCACCGGTTGTCAGGCTGCTGGCATCGTGTATCTCTTCTGAGAGCATTTCGGTAGTGATAACTCCTCGCGGCACAATCCGGGCATGCAGGCGTGGTTTGCGGTTACTCCCTTTCGGTATGGGGTTTTTATAGAAGTCGTATTCTGCTGACATATTCTTGCTTGTTTAATGAATAACTTCTGTTTAAATGCTTGCCTATTCATCGCTTGACAATTGTAGGGCGTAAGACTTACAAGTGTAAGGCTATTGCTTAACAGATGTGGTTCTTACGCCCTACAACTGTGGAGTGATTATTGAATGACTACAAAGGTAACAGTTGTATATGACTTAAGCAATACTTTTTGCCTACTTTTCCGGTAGATGAGATTGTTGGAAAATAGTAGTCTGTTAATTTGTAAAACCTTGATATACGGTATTATATTCGCTGAAAATAACTAAAAAAAACGAATATGAATGCGATTAAAAATCTTATTGAAAAGCTGTGTGACCTGGTGATGCACGGACGGTTTTCGGATGAAACGGAAGTGATAGCAAATGCAGTATCGGAGGTGATGCCGGTAGTGGCAACAAAAGAGCTACCGGAAAAACAACCGGCAATGATACCGGAAGTGCCGGTTGTGAATAATGCAGGTAATGTTGTGCCCCTTGCAGCAACGGATACCTCTTTGCAAAAAACGACCCGGACGATGATGGCGATGGAGCAATTTCTGGGTGAACAGTACGATCTCCGTTTCAACAAGCTGACGTCGGAGACGGAATTCAGGAAACGGAATCTTTCCGGAACCTGCTTCCAGCCTGTGGGGCAGCGCGAGTTGAACAGTTTCTGTATAGAAGCACGAAAGCAAGGGATAGATTGTTGGGACAGGGATGTGTCGCGTTATGTGTTTTCTGATAGCATTCCTGAATATCATCCGTTCCGCCTATATATGGATGAGTTACCGGACTGGGATAGGACTGACCGGATCGATAGTCTGGCACGCAGGGTTTCTTCTGTTCCGTTGTGGGTAAAATGTTTTCATCGCTGGTTGTTGGGGATGGCGGCGCAATGGTTGGAGACAGACCGTCTGCATGCAAACAGTGTATCGCCGGTGTTAGTCAGTCGTACACAGGGAAAACAGAAGTCTACGTTTTGTAAATTATTGCTTCCCCGTGAGTTGCAGAGGTATTATACGGACAGCTACGATCTGTCCGCCCAATCAGCGGCAGAATGTAAGCTAACGGAATTCGGCTTGATCAATATGGATGAATTTGATAAGTTTACTCCTCGCAAGATGGCATTGTTGAAGAACCTGATGCAGGTTGTCAATCCATGTGTTCGCAAAGCACACCAGAAAAATTACCGTCCGTTACCCCGTGTCGCATCTTTCATCGCAACGTCGAATCAGAAAGAGTTGCTGACCGATCCAACCGGAAGTCGTCGGTTCCTGTGTGTTGAAATAGAAAATAAAATAGACTGTTCTCCGCTTGATTATCGTCAGCTTTATGCTCAACTGAAAGCCGAATTACTGGCGGGCGAACGGTATTGGTTTACTTCTGAAGAGGAAGCGGAGATCATGGCGGCCAACGAATCGTATTACAAGCATCCTGTCGAAGAAGATGTGTTTAGGAGTTGTTTTCGTCCGGCCGGATATGGTGAGAAGGCATTGATGCTTTCTGCTGCGGAGATTTTCCTGCGGTTGAAAAAGTATAATCCGGCAGCTATGCGCTCGGTGTCGGCAGGTAATTTCGGAAAGTTCCTTTCTTCACTGGGGATTGAACGGAAACATACCGAATCCGGTAATTTTTATAGGGTGGTAGCACTGGCTTAGAATGGTCTTTTAAGGTGGAAAAAGGACCAATTAACATTTGACTCTGAAAAATGGGGAAAATGAAGTTGGATAAGAGAAAGATTCTTGATAAATCATCTTTCATTGTTTTGGCTTGATAGTCAGTGTGATATATCGGATGAAACCTGAAAGGTGATTTGTTGTATTATATATGTACACGTACATTAATATATTATTAAATGCTGAATTAACATTTGGAATTGTTTTAGAAATTGCAACTATAATATATTGATATATAGGAAGTTTGTCTGATGATTTTTAAAAAAAACAGTGACTAAATTAAAGGTCCCTTTTTTCTCGTCATTATTTAGGAGGGTAGATAACTTCGTAATGAGAAGACGCATTTTTGTACTAATCTTAGTATCTAGTTGATAAGAAAGAAGATAGAAAAGATAATTTTTGCTCAAAAAGGATTGTAGGTTCAAAAGGAATTATTACTTTTGTTGACGAGAAAAAAGGGACGTTTAATCTAGTCATTAACATTTGAGCGTCCGAAGGAATATAGAACATTACGAACATTAGTATTAATATTAAATTTAGAATTATGAACAAAAAGTTTTCTACTTTACTTGTTGGCGCTCTGCTGACTTCAAGTGTTGGGGCTTTTGCACAGACTACGGTGCACACCAATCCCAATACTGTAGGTAATGACATCAAACTTCGTCCTACAGCTACAGCTTCTGCTGCGGTAGGTGCTGATGTCGCTAACTTCAAAGGTGCACAGTATTATCAGTTGGCAAATGATGGCGGTCAGGTTTTGATCCAGTCTCGTGATTACACAACAGGTAAGTTAAGTTTGAAGTTTGTAGATGCGGCTGACGCTCCTATCAATGCTTCTTTGTGGAAGATTGATGTGACCGGTGATAAAATAAGCGGTTACAGTTTCACGTACACAAACCTGGAAACGGGTTTCCCTATTTCTTATGATGCTAAAAAGGCATTGGCGTTTGATGCTGCTACTTATGTTGCTGATCTGGCCGCTGCTCCTGCTTCAACCTTGGAAGGTTGTGTAAGTAACTGGACTTGGTATAATACGGACGACAACGGTGATACCGACTTTGCTAATCAGGCTACTTATTCTTATTTTACATCAGACTCTGTAGTTGTTTGGGCTGATAAGAGTGGTGAGTTTGTTGCTGTAAAAGCCAAAAAGACTGACTTGAACAATGCGACACTGACAAATACGCTTGTTCCATTTAGACCCGTTTTAGCCGGTGCTATTACTTTAAAAGCAAACGATCTGAATAATTTGGTAGACTTCCAGTATGGTGACTCTGCTCGTTTCTCTATGAATCCGGGTCCTAAAAATGGAACAACAGCTCTTTCAGAAGTATTGACAAAATACAACTTTAAAGCGATTGATGCTGATCAATATACAGTAAATGGTTTTACTGGCGGTACAGCAAATTATGTTGTGTTAGAAAACAAAGTAGCAGGACTTCTAATGGTTGATACAGTGTTCCATAATGAAGGTTTGCCTTCTTTGACTCCGTTGAAAATAGCAGTGAAGAAATTTGCTACTGTAACAAAAAGTGATGGAACAGCATCTAATTTGACTGCAACTGATTTATCTAAACGTTATCAGTTCCAGGTAACTTATTATCCTTCAGTTGACAGCTTGAACTTTGCAGTGCTGGAAGGTGGAGCCTATAAAATAACTGATGCAGAAAAGAATGCAGGTACTACTTGGGCTGATGCCGCTGCTTTAGTTCCAGGTGATGCTGATACACAAGATGCTGTATTGAAACTGGTTTATCTGACTCCGACTCATACTGAATTTACTGCTGGTAAAGCATATGTTGAAGGTGATAAATACGGAACAGACGGTACAATCTTCACAAAAATCAATTTTGCAGATCGTGAATTTGATGGAACTTACCTGACTCGTTATACTCCGGCTGAAGGTCTGTATTTTATTAAGAAAGATGCTACCGGAAAGTATGTTGTTTGCAATTTCAGCGGTACAATGATGTATGATGTTGAAAGTGGTGATCTTGTTAAAACTCAGGATTATAACAATATGCCGGCTACAATGTGGGTAGTTCGTAGCACTGGTTGTTCTACTGTAGCTATTACAAATCGTGAATATGCTAAAGCAAGTGATGTATTTGAAGGTCAGTTGTATGTAGATGCAGAAAATGGTATCTATTTCATTGATGACAATCAGAATAGTGCAACAATGGCTAACAAGTTCAACTATGCAGACTATCTGGCATTTACTCCGGTTGAGAATGAAGTAGCAAAAACTAGTTTGTATCATGGTTACAAACACATTTCTTCTGATTTGTTGACTATCAAGAAATTCTATCTGGGATATAACCTGTTCGCTGATCAGGATCTGTATCTGAATGTAACAGGTGATAAGAACTTTGCTCCTTCAAAAGATCAGTCTACTTATTATGAACTGGAAGAAGTAGTAGATGCAACTAAGACTGAATTTAATTTCGGTACAGGTGCTGGTGTTGCTGGTTTGCCTCAGTTGAAGAGAACTGCTTATAAACTGAAAGTAAAGGATGCTAATCTGGTAGATAATGACAAAGTATATGTTTACTTAATTTCTGAAAAAGGAAAGAATCCTTATTATAAAGCTATGACTAGCAAGCAGATTGCAGCTTTACCTGCAGGTTCTAGCGCTAAAGAAGCTCATTTCTACTTGAAGTCTGATCAGATAAGAGGTGCTGCTAACGAAGAATGTTATGTATTGATTGACATCTATAACGGAACAACAAACGAAACAGGTAATGGTTATGTTCAGGCTCATTGTGAAGATGAAGTTGGAGCATTAAGCTACATGAATCTGGATAATATCGCAACAGAGAGAGCTTCTGCTTTTACTTTAGATGATGCTGATGTAGTATTATATCGCACTATCGCTGAAGCTAAGACAGCTAAGATCTTCCGTCAGAGAGGTACTGCTAAAGAATATCTGTATGAAGATGGAAATAATAAGGTAAATGCTCCTGCTTTTGTAAAAGACTTCGGTTATCTGGGTCTGACAGCAGAAGGTATCATACCGGAAGGTGAAGCTACTACAACTGCTATGTATGCTCAATATGTAAAAGCATCTAACGATATTATGCCTCAGTATTTGTTTGCTGTTGATACTGCTACAGTAGCAGATGCAAAATGGTGTGCAACCGGCGAACACGGATATGTTAAAGAAGGTGATGCTCATAGTGATCATACTGTAGATTATATTGGTTATTTGGCTGGTAGATTCATGGTTAATTTGACAGACTCTATCGAAGGTAATACCGGAATGTTGAATAATGCTGATAAATTCAAATATGCAGGTTATGACCGTCTTGGCTTTGTTGAAGCTATCTATCGTGTAGAAAACGGAACCGAATATTTGTATATCCTGAAAGGTGGTAATACACTGAAAGGCTTACAGGCAGAATATGGTGTAGTTGCTCCGGAAACATTTGCTGATGCAACTGTATTCGATAAGAAAAAATTGGATGGCAAACACGCTAATTATGCATTCTCTCTGCGTTTGATCAACGAAGATCCTGAAAAAGATTTCTTAATCGAATCTAAGGGTGAAGGCTCAGCAATCGGTTCTTTCAAAGGTGCTTGGGTAAAGGTACAGAATTCTTGTCCAGTATTGGCTAAGTTCACCACAACAGGTTCTGATCATGCTGATGAAGCTGGTACAATCGAAGAATTGATCAACAACGCTCAGATCTTCAATATTGAAGAAGGTCTTGATGAAGTAGCTACAGGTAACGAAGGTATTGATGCTCCGGCTACAATTTCTATAATTGCAGAAAACGGTGCAATCAGAGTTCTGAATGCTGCAGGTAAGACTGTAACAGTATCTAATGTATTAGGTCAGACTATAGCTAGTACAGTGGCAACATCTGATGATGCAAAGATTAACATACCGGCAGGTCTTGTGGTTGTCGCTGTTGACGGTGAAGCTGCAGTTAAAGCAATCGTTAAATAATAACGTGGTAAAATAAAATAGAGAAGGGCAGCATGTCTGTTCTTCTCTATCTTAATAAGAATTTATAATCAAAATAATTTAAACTACGCGTTTAGGATAGGTAGCTATGTTGTATCTATCCTTGAATAAGTATTCCGTGAGGAAGAAAGAGTAGTTTTAATACTAAAGTAATAAAATAAAGTTCTTCTGTTAGTATCCCTGTGAGGGGAGAAAACAGACACAAGACAAGCCCCGTTGGTTTTAAGCCGGCGGGGCTTCGTGTTAAATAATAATAAATAGTTTGAATTCACATGTTGTAGAACAGAAACAAACGGGAACTATTATGTAACTTTGCACCGTTTTTAGCGCAGATTATACAGAAAAACAGATGTAACTCGTTGGTTATACGGAAATAATGCGTATCTTTGCAGCCTGAAATAGAAAAAAAGAGATAAATAAAATTATAACACATTCAAAGTTTAAAAAAGAAAAGAAATGCCTACAATTCAGCAATTAGTTAGAAAAGGAAGGGAAACTTTGGTGGTAAAAGGTAAATCACCTGCATTGGATGCTTGTCCTCAGAGACGTGGCGTTTGTGTACGTGTTTATACTACAACCCCGAAAAAGCCTAACTCTGCAATGCGTAAAGTAGCGAGAGTTCGTTTGACAAATGGTAAAGAAGTAAACTCTTACATTCCGGGAGAAGGACACAACTTGCAGGAGCACTCAATCGTATTAGTACGTGGTGGTCGTGTGAAGGACCTTCCTGGTGTACGTTATCACATTGTACGTGGTACCTTGGATACAGCTGGCGTTAATGGTCGTACTCAGCGTCGTTCTAAATACGGTGCAAAACGTCCAAAAGCGGGTGCTGCTCCAGCAAAAGGAAAGAAGTAAAAATCACCCTTTCAAACTGAGAATTTAAATTTAAGTATTAAAGCTGGTTTGAGTTATTTGGATAGGCTACAAGGTTGAGTAAATGGTTCAGCGGAACCGTTGAAGACAAAATTAAAAGGCAACCAAAGACAAAAACGAAATTTTTGAAAACAAAATGAGAAAAGCAAAACCAAAGAAAAGACAGATCCTCCCGGATCCTGTTTTCGGTGATGTAAAGGTTACGAGATTCGTAAACCATTTAATGTATGATGGCAAGAAAAATACTGCCTTCGAAATTTTCTATTCCGCTCTGGAAAACGTTAAGGCTAAATTGCCTAACGAAGAAAAGTCTGCTCTCGAAATTTGGAAAGCTGCACTCGATAATATTACCCCTCAAGTCGAAGTGAAGTCACGCCGTGTTGGTGGTGCTACTTTCCAGGTACCTACTGAAATTCGCCCCGATCGTAAAGAATCAATTTCTATGAAGAACCTTATTATCTTCTCACGCAAGAGAGGTGGTAAGACTATGTCTGATAAGTTGTCTGCAGAGATTGTAGATGCTTACAACAACCAGGGTGGCGCATTCAAAAGAAAAGAAGATATGCACCGTATGGCTGAAGCTAACCGTGCATTCGCACACTTCAGATTTTAATTTAGCAAATTTAGGAGAATAAAAGAAAGATGGCAACAAAAGCTGACGAACAATTAAAATATACCAGAAACATCGGTATCATGGCGCACATCGATGCGGGAAAGACTACGACTTCTGAGCGTATTCTTTTCTACACAGGTCTGACTCACAAAATTGGTGAGGTTCACGATGGTGCTGCAACAATGGACTGGATGGAGCAGGAACAGGAACGTGGTATTACTATCACTTCTGCTGCGACTACTACTTTCTGGAATTACGCTAATGACAAATATAAAATCAACTTGATTGACACCCCGGGGCACGTGGACTTTACTGTTGAAGTAGAGCGTTCACTGCGTATTCTGGATGGTGCCGTTGCTGCATTCTGTGCGGTTGGTGGTGTTGAACCCCAGTCAGAAACAGTTTGGCGTCAGGCTGACAAATATAATGTACCCAGAATTGGTTATGTAAATAAAATGGACCGTTCCGGCGCAAACTTCTTTGAAGTAGTTCGTCAGGTGAAGGATGTATTGGGTGCTAATCCTTGTCCTATTCAGATACCTATCGGTGCAGAAGAAACTTTCAAAGGTGTAGTCGACCTGGTAACAATGAAGGCTATCTTTTGGCACGACGAAACTATGGGGGCAGAATATTCTGTTGAAGAAATTCCGGCAGACCTGAAGGATGAAGCTGAAGAATGGAGAGATAAAATGTTGGAAGTTCTGGCTGAGTGCGACGATGCTTTGATGGAAAAATACTTTGATGATCCTGCAACTATTACAGAAGATGAAATCAGAGTAGCTATCCGTAAAGGTACTATCGCTATGCAGATCAATCCGATGATCTGTGGTTCTTCTTTCAAGAACAAAGGGGTTCAAACTTTATTGAACGCTGTTTGTGCTTACCTGCCTAGCCCTGCAGATGCAGAAGCTATCGAAGGTACAGACCCACGTGATCCTGATACTGTAGTTGTACGTAAACCGTTGTTCGAAGAGCCGTTGACTGCATTGGCATTTAAGATTGCAACCGACCCGTATGTAGGCCGCTTGTGTTTCTTCCGTGTATATTCAGGTTCTTTATTGGCTGGTTCTTATGTATACAATACTCGTTCAGGTAAGAAAGAACGTATTTCTCGTCTGTTCCAGATGCATTCAAACAAGCAGAACCCGATGGAAGCTATCGGTTGTGGTGATATCGGTGCTGGTGTTGGTTTCAAAGATATCCGTACTGGTGATACTCTTTGTGACGAAGCACATCCGATTACACTGGAATCTATGGAATTCCCGGATCCGGTTATCGGTATCGCAGTAGAGCCTAAAACTCAGAAAGACCTGGATAAACTGGGTATGGGATTGGCTAAGCTGGCTGAAGAAGATCCTACATTCCGTGTTCAGACTAACGAAGAAACAGGTCAGACTGTAATTAGCGGTATGGGTGAGCTTCACTTGGATATCATTGTTGACCGTTTGCGTCGTGAATTCAAGGTAGAATGTAATCAGGGTAAACCTCAGGTTACTTATAAAGAAGCTATCACTAAATCAGTTGAACTTCGTGAAGTTTATAAGAAACAGTCTGGTGGTCGTGGTAAGTTTGCTGATATCATCGTTCGTATTGAACCGGCTGACGAAAGCTTTGAAGGAACACTTCAGTTCATTGATGAAGTAAAGGGTGGTAACATTCCTAAGGAATTTATCCCTTCAGTACAGAAAGGTTTCGAAAAGGCTATGAAAAATGGTATCCTTGCCGGTTATCCGTTAGATAAGCTGAAGGTTACATTGATCGATGGTTCATTCCACCCGGTTGACTCTGACCAGTTGTCATTCGAAATCTGTGCTATCCAGGCATTCAAGAGTGCATCAGAAAAGGCAGGTCCTGCTTTGATGGAACCGATCATGCAGATGGAAGTTGTTACTCCTGAAGAAAGCATGGGTGATGTTATCGGTGACTTGAACAAACGTCGTGGACAGGTAGAAGGTATGGAAACAAGCCGTACTGGTGCACGTGTTGTAAAAGCTAAAGTGCCTTTGGCAGAAACATTCGGTTATGTTACTGCACTGCGTACTATCACTTCAGGTCGTGCAACATCTTCAATGCAGTTCTCTCACTATGCTCAGGTATCCTCTTCTATTGCTAAGCAGGTACTGACAGAAGTACAGGGTCGTGCTGATTTGATCAAATAATTTAGAAACATATATAACAATATGAGCCAAAAGATCAGAATTAAATTAAAGTCTTACGATTATTCTCTGGTGGACAAGTCTGCCGAGAAGATCGTGAAGACGGTAAAGGCTACAGGTGCTGTTGTTAGCGGACCGATTCCTCTGCCTACACACAAGCGTATCTTTACTGTGAACCGCTCTACTTTCGTTAATAAGAAATCTCGTGAGCAGTTCGAACTGTCATCTTACAAAAGATTGATAGACATTTACAGCTCAACTGCAAAAACAGTTGACGCCTTGATGAAGCTGGAATTACCCAGTGGTGTTGAAGTAGAAATTAAAGTGTGAGTTATTTAAAAATTAAGTGAAATGCCAGGATTATTAGGAAAAAAAATCGGAATGACATCCGTTTTCAGTGCCGAGGGAAAAAATCTTCCATGCACTGTTATCGAAGTGGGTCCTTGTGTTGTTACACAGATTAAGACTTTGGAAAAAGATGGCTATGAAGCTGTACAGTTGGGTTTCGAAGACAAAAAAGAGAAACATACAACTCAGCCGGAAATGGGCCACTTCAAGAAAGCCGGTGTAACTCCCAAGAGATACTTGGCCGAGTTCAAGAATTTTGAAACTGCATACAATCTGGGTGATGTGATCACTGTGGATTATCTGGAAAATGCAGGTTTCGTTGATGTAGTTGGTACATCAAAGGGTAAAGGTTTCCAGGGTGTAGTAAAACGTCATGGTTTCGGTGGTGTAGGTCAGACTACTCACGGTCAGCATAACCGTTTGCGTGCTCCCGGTGGTATCGGTGCTTGTTCATACCCTGCAAAGGTATTCAAGGGCATGCGTATGGCCGGACAGATGGGTAATGAACGTGTAACAGTTCAGAACCTGGAAGTGATCAAGGTAATGCCGGAACATAATCTTTTATTGGTTAAAGGATCTGTTCCAGGAGCAAAAGGTTCAATCGTATTAATTGAAAAGTAATGGAACTGAGCGTATTTAATATTAAAGGTGAAGATACCGGAAGAAAGGTAACTTTAAACGATGCTATCTTCGGCATTGAACCCAATGATCATGCCATTTACCTGGATGTAAAGCAGTATTTGGCAAACCAGCGTCAGGGTACTCATAAATCGAAAGAAAGAAGTGAGATCTCTGGTAGTACACGCAAACTGATCCGTCAGAAAGGTGGTGGTGGAGCTCGTCGTGGTGATATCAACTCTCCTGTATTGGTTGGTGGTGCTCGCGTTTTCGGTCCGAAACCGAGAGATTATGAGTTCAAATTGAACAAGAAGGTAAAGGGTCTGGCTCGTAAGTCTGCATTGACTTATAAAGCTAAAAACAATGCAATTGTAGTTGTAGAAGATTTCGCTCTGGAAGCTCCGAAAACTAAAGAATTTGTAACAATTGCTAAAAACCTGAAAGTGGCTGATAAAAAGTTACTTATGGTTTTACCGGAGAAAAATAATTTTGTATATTTGTCGGCTCGTAATTTAGAAAAGACAAATGTTATAACAGCCTCTGAATTAAACACATACAAAGTGCTTGATGCAGCTAATTTGGTTTTGACTGAAAGTTCTGTTGCTGTTATAGAAAAACTTTTTAATGCATAAGGAGTAAGGAAATGGGAATTATTATTAAACCTATAGTAACAGAGAAGCAAACAGCGATTACTGAAAAAATGGCTAATCGCTATGGTTTTCGTGTTTCTCCTGATGCCAACAAGTTGGAGATCAAAAAAGCTGTACAGGATATGTATAATGTAACTGTAGTTGATGTTAACACCATCAACTACTCCGGCAAGCGGAAAAGCCGTTATACAAAATCAGGTATTATCAATGGTAAACAGGCAGCTTTTAAGAAGGCAATCGTAACGTTGAAAGAAGGAGAAACAATTGATTTCTTTAGTAATATCTAAAAAAAGAAATGGGAATACGTAAATTAAAGCCCACAACACCGGGGCAGAGACACAAAGTTATTGGTGCATTTGATAAAATCACTGCAAGTACACCAGAGAAGTCTCTTGTGGTAGGTAAGAGCAGTACTGGTGGTCGTAACAACACAGGTAAGATGACAATGCGTTATCTTGGTGGCGGTCACAAACAAAAGTACAGAATTATCGATTTCAAGAGAAATAAAGATGGCATTCCTGCAACAGTAAAGTCTATCGAGTACGATCCAAACCGTACTTCTCGTATCGCTTTATTGTATTATGCTGACGGAGCAAAGAGCTATATTATCGCTCCGAACGGCTTGGAAGTTGGCCAGACAGTGGTTTCAGGTAGCGATGCCGCTCCTGAGGTAGGTAATACTTTGCCTATGGCAAATATTCCCGTTGGTACTATTATTCATAATATTGAGCTTCGTCCCGGACAGGGTGCCAAAATGGTACGTTCTGCTGGTGCTTTTGCTCAGTTGACTTCTAAAGAAGGTGCTTATGCAATTATTAAGATGCCTTCTGGCGAAACCAGAAAGATTCTTGCTGCATGTAAGGCTACAATTGGTAGTGTAGGTAATTCAGACCATGGTCTTGAAAAATCAGGTAAAGCCGGTCGCTCTAGATGGTTAGGTCGTCGTCCTCACAACCGTGGTGTTGTTATGAACCCGGTTGATCACCCAATGGGTGGTGGTGAAGGTCGTGCTTCCGGAGGTCATCCAAGATCTCGTACAGGCTTGTATGCTAAGGGCTTGAAGACAAGAGCTCCGAAGAAGCATTCTTCAAAGTATATTATTGAAAGAAGAAAGAAATAATCTGATTAATTAAGTAAACTATGAGTCGTTCACTAAAAAAAGGCCCGTATATTAACGTAAAGCTGGAAAAGAAAGTCTTGGCTATGAAT
Source organism: Parabacteroides sp. AM58-2XD (assembly GCF_003463685.1). Taxonomy (NCBI): domain Bacteria; kingdom Pseudomonadati; phylum Bacteroidota; class Bacteroidia; order Bacteroidales; family Tannerellaceae; genus Parabacteroides; species Parabacteroides sp. AM58-2XD. The sequence goes on along the minus strand of NZ_QSDP01000011.1, from coordinate 49,425 downwards.
GAGTCAGGAAAGAAAGCCGTAGTTAAGACATGGGCAAGAGCTTCAATGATTTCGCCTGACTTTGTAGGCCATACTATTGCAGTTCATAATGGAAATAAATTTATTCCTGTTTTTGTAACCGAAAATATGGTAGGTCACAAGTTGGGAGAATTTTCACCAACTCGTACGTTCCGTGGTCACGCCGGTAACAAGAAAAAATAATTATCGGTAGTAACAGGAATTCAGGAATCTGAAAATAAAAAGAATCAATAAAAATGGGTGCTAGAAAAAGAATATCAGCTGAAGCAAGAAAAGAAGCCCAAAAGACCATGTACTTCGCAAAGTTGCGTAACGTACCTACTTCTCCGCGTAAGATGCGTCTCGTTGTAGACATGATCCGTGGTATGGAAGTATTCCGTGCACTTGGTGTTTTGAAGTTTTCTAACAAGGAAGCTGCAGCAAGAGTAGAAAAATTGCTTCGTTCAGCAATTGCTAATTGGGAGCAGAAAAATGAACGTAAAGCAGAAACTGGTGAGTTGTTTGTTTCTTCAATCAGCGTAGATTGCGCTACAACATTGAAGAGAATGCGTCCGGCTCCCCAGGGTAGAGGATACAGAGTTCGTAAACGTTCGAACCATGTAACCTTGTTTGTTGATACACTTAGTAAAAACGATAGTCAAAATTAATTGTAGATGGGACAAAAAGTTAATCCGGTTAGTAATCGTTTAGGAATCATCCGTGGTTGGGATTCCAATTGGTATGGCGGCAAAAATTACGGAGATACTTTGCTGGAAGATAGCAAAATCCGTAAATACTTGAATGCTCGTCTTGCTAAAGCTAGTGTATCTCGTATCGTTATTGAACGTACGCTTAAGTTGATCACAATAACAGTTTGCACATCACGTCCGGGCATCATCATCGGTAAAGGTGGTCAGGAAGTTGATAAATTGAAAGAAGAGTTGAAAAAAATTACCGACAAAGAAGTTCAGATCAACATCTTTGAGGTAAAAAGACCCGAATTAGACGCAGTCATTGTTGCAAACAATATTGCTCGTCAACTTGAAGGAAAAATTGCTTACCGTCGTGCTATTAAGATGGCTATCGCCTCTACCATGAGAATGGGTGCAGAAGGTATTAAAGTGCAAGTATCTGGTCGTTTGAACGGTGCTGAAATGGCTCGTTCTGAAATGTACAAAGAAGGAAGAACTCCGTTACACACTCTGAGAGCAGATATCGATTACGCTTTGGCTGAAGCGTTGACGAAAGTTGGCTTGCTGGGTATCAAGGTATGGATCTGCCGTGGTGAAGTTTATGGTAAGAGAGATCTTGCTCCTTCATTCACTGCCTCTAAAGATTCAGGCCGCAGAAATGACAATGCCGGTGGCAACAGAGGAGATAAGAACTTCAAGAGAAAAAAAGCTAATCGTTAAACGTTAGAATTAAGAAGAGATGTTACAACCAAAGAAAACCAAGTTCAGAAGACAGCAGAAAGGTCGTATGAAGGGTGAAGCTCAACGTGGCAACCAGCTGGCATTCGGTTCGTTCGGTATAAAAGCGTTAGAGAATAAATGGATTACCGGTCGCCAGATTGAAGCTGCCCGTATCGCGGTAACTCGTTATATGCAACGTCAGGGTCAGGTTTGGGTTCGGATTTTCCCGGATAAACCTATTACAAAGAAACCGGCCGAAGTACGTATGGGTAAAGGTAAAGGTAACCCGGAAGGCTTTGTTGCGCCTGTTACTCCAGGTCGTCTGATTTTCGAAATTGAAGGTGTTCCCTTTGATATTGCGAAAGAAGCTTTGCGCTTAGCAGCACAGAAGCTTCCGGTAACAACGAAATTTGTTGTGAGACGTGATTATGATATGGCTAATCAAAATGCGTAATTGTTATGAAGATTGCAGAAATTAGAGAATTAAGCACAAAAGAATTGCTTGAAAGAGTAGATGCTGAGGTTGCTGCCTACGATCAGAAGGTTATTAACCACACTATCTCTCCGACAGACAACCCTGCACAGATTAAACAACAACGCAGGATGATTGCGCGCATGAGAACAGAATTGCGCCAGAGAGAACTTAACAACAAATAATTGAGCCTGATGGAAACTAGAAATTTAAGAAAAGAAAGAACGGGCGTGGTTACTAGCAACAAGATGGATAAAAGCATCACTGTTGCTATTAAATGGAAGGAAAAACACCCCATTTATGGTAAGTTCGTTAACAAAACGAAGAAATATCATGCTCACGACGAAAAGAATGAGTGCAATATCGGTGATACCGTAAAAATTATGGAAACTCGTCCTTTGAGCAAAACAAAGAGATGGAGATTAGTTCAAATAATCGAAAGAGCTAAGTAACATGATACAACAAGAATCAAGACTAGTAGTAGCAGATAACAGTGGCGCAAAAGAATGTTTATGTATCCGTGTATTAGGCGGAACCAGAAAACGTTACGCTTCTGTTGGGGATGTAATTGTAGTAGCAATTAAGAGTGTAATCCCGTCAAGTGATGTGAAGAAGGGTGCTGTTTCTAAGGCTATCATTGTTCGCACTAAAAAGGAAATCCGTCGCCCGGATGGTTCATACATCCGTTTCGATGATAACGCTTGCGTATTGTTGAATGCCGGTGGTGATATTCGTGGAAGCCGTATCTTCGGTCCGGTTGCCAGAGAACTTCGTGCAACAAATATGAAAATTGTTTCACTTGCACCTGAAGTACTTTAATTCGTAAAATTTAAGGTAATGAGTAAATTACATATCAAAAAAGGCGATATAGTTTTTGTTAATGCCGGCGAAGACAAAGGTAAAACAGGTCGTGTTTTACAGGTGCTCGTAGACGAGAACCGTGCTATTGTTGAAGGCGTTAATATGGTATCAAAGCATACCAAGCCTAATGCAAAGAATCCGCAAGGAGGAATTGAAAAGAAGGAAGCTCCTATTCATATTTCAAACCTGAACGTGGTTGACCCGAAATCAGGTAAACCGACACGTATCGGACGTAAAGAAAATGCTGAAGGAGCTTTAGTTCGTTATTCTAAAAAATCTGGGGAGGAAATTAAGTAATGAGCAATACTGCCAGTCTTAAAAAAGAATATCAGGACAGAATTGTTCCTGCTTTGACAAAAGAGTTCGGATATAAATCAGTAATGCAGGTACCCGTATTAAAGAAGATTGTAATCAATCAAGGTTTGGGTATGGCTGCTGCCGACAAGAAGATCATCGATATCGCAATCAGCGAATTGTCTACAATTACTGGTCAAAAGGCCGTTGCGACAGTATCTAAAAAGGATATCTCAAACTTTAAGTTGCGTAAAAAAATGCCTATCGGCGTGATGGTAACATTGCGTCGTGAGCAGATGTACGAATTTTTGGAAAGATTAGTACGTATCGCTCTTCCGCGTATTCGTGACTTTAAAGGTATTGAAAGTAAGTTAGATGGTAGAGGTAATTATACCTTGGGTATTCAGGAACAAATTATTTTTCCTGAAATAAATATCGATAATATTACTAAAATATTGGGAATGAATATTACCTTTGTGACCTCTGCGAAAACAGATGAAGAAGGGTATGCTCTGTTGAGAGAATTTGGGTTGCCTTTTAAAAATGCAAAAAAAGACTAAGTTATGGCTAAGGAATCAATGAAAGCCCGCGAGGTTAAAAGAGCAAAACTAGTAGCTAAATACGCCGCTAAAAGAGCTGAACTGAAAGCTGCTGGTGACTACGAAGCTTTGCAGGCTTTACCTAAAAATGCTTCTCCTGTACGTTTGCACAACCGTTGCAAAATTACAGGTCGTCCGAAAGGGTATGTACGCCAGTTCGGCATTTCACGTATTCAATTCCGTGAAATGGCATCCAATGGTTTAATCCCGGGTGTAAAGAAAGCAAGTTGGTAAGTTTTTTTATTTAAATATTGTCCGGGTGGCCGGATCAATTTAATTCATTAATATATGACAGATCCTATTGCAGATTATTTGACAAGATTGCGTAATGCAATTAAAGCGAAGCACAGAGTTGTTGAAGTGCCGGCGTCAAATTTAAAGAAAGAGATCACTAAGATCCTTTTCGAAAAGGGCTACATTCTTAATTTTAAGTTTGTAGAAGAAGGTCCTCAGGGAACAATTAAGATTGCCTTGAAGTATGACCTGGTAAACAAAGTGAATGCAATCAAGAAACTTGAGAGAGTTTCTACTCCAGGTTTGCGTAAGTACACTGGTTACAAAGAAATGCCGAGAGTATTGAATGGTTTAGGTATTGCCGTTCTTTCGACTTCTAAGGGTGTGATGACAGACAAAGAAGCCCGCGATCTGAAGATCGGTGGTGAAGTATTATGTTATGTTTATTAATTAGGAGGAAAGAAGAATGTCAAGAATAGGAAAATTACCAATTCATGTGCCGGCCGGTGTAACGGTTACGATTAAGGATAGCGTGGTGACTGTAAAAGGTCCTAAGGGCGAAATGACTCAGGCTGTTAATCCTGATATTAATGTAACTCTGGAAGATGGAGTTATTCATTTAACAAGACCGACAGATGATAAGAACCATCGTGCATTACATGGTTTGTATCGTTCTCTGATCAACAATATGGTGATCGGTGTATCTGAAGGATACAAAAAAGAACTGGAACTGGTCGGTGTTGGTTACCGTGTAGCTAACACAGGACAGCTGTTGGATCTTTCTTTAGGTTATACTCACAATATCTATTTGCAGTTACCTAAAGAGGTGAAGGTTGAAACGAAGACTGAGAGAAATAAGAATCCTCTTATTATCCTTGAATCAGCTGATAAACAATTATTAGGTCAGATTTGTGCTAAGATTCGTTCATTCAGAATGCCGGAGCCGTATAAAGGTAAAGGTATTAAGTTTGTGGGTGAGGAAATTCGCAGAAAGTCTGGTAAATCAGCAGGTAAGTAATCTACGTAAACTGAAATTATCATGACAACGAAGGAAGAAAGAAGATTAAAAATAAAACGAGGAATACGTGGAAAAGTTGCAGGAACACCTGAACGTCCGCGCCTTACTGTGTTTAGAAGCAATAAGCAGATCTATGCACAGGTTATAGATGATACTACAGGTAAGACATTGGCTGCTGCTTCATCTTTGAAATTAGATGTAAAGGCTCCAAAGAAGGAAATCGCTGCCAAAGTTGGTGAATTGATCGCTAAAGGCGCTCAGGAAGCAGGTATTCAGGCTGTTGTTTTCGACCGTAATGGTTACCTGTATCACGGAAGAATTAAAGAATTAGCAGATGCTGCACGTAACGGCGGCCTTAAATTTTAATGAAGATGGCAGGAGTTAATAATAGAGTTAAATCGACCAACGACTTAGAGTTGAAGGACAGATTAGTTGCAATCAACCGCGTAACTAAAGTAACGAAAGGTGGACGTACTTTTAGTTTTGCTGCTATTGTCGTAGTAGGAAACGAAGACGGTATCATCGGTTGGGGCTTAGGTAAAGCTGGTGAAGTAACGACAGCTATCGCTAAAGGTGTAGAAGCTGCTAAAAAGAATTTGATCAAGGTTCCTGTTCATAAAGGTACTATCCCTCACGAACAGCTTGCTAAATTCGGTGGTGCACAGGTGCTGATCAAACCGGCATCTCATGGTACTGGTGTAAAAGCAGGTGGTGCTATGCGTGCTGTATTGGAGAGTGTTGGTATTACTGACGTTTTAGCTAAATCAAAAGGATCATCAAACCCTCACAACTTGGTAAAAGCTACTATTGCTGCGCTGGGTGAATTGAGAAGTCCGTTTATTGTAGCTCAGAACAGAGGTGTATCTGTAGAAAAAGTGTTTAGAGGTTAATTAGGGAGGAAAAATTATGGCGACTATTAAAATTAAACAAGTTAAGAGTAGAATTAAGTGCCCGAAAGACCAAAAAAGAACACTTGATGCACTGGGCCTGACAAAGTTGAACCGTGTAGTAGAGCATGAAGCTACTCCGGCTATCTTAGGCATGGTTGAGAAAGTGAAACATTTGGTTTCAGTAGAAAAGTAATAATTGGTTGAAAAAATAAATTATAAGATATGAACTTATCAAATTTAAAACCTGCTGAAGGATCTACTAAGACCAGAAAAAGAATCGGCCGTGGTCCGGGTTCAGGATTAGGAGGAACTTCAACAAGAGGTCATAAAGGAGCAAAGTCAAGATCTGGTTATTCAAAAAAGATCGGATTTGAAGGTGGTCAGATGCCTATTCAGAGACGTTTGCCTAAATTTGGTTTCAAGAATATTAATCGTGTAGAATATAAAGCTATCAATATCGCTACATTACAGTTAATGGCTGAATCTCAGAACTTAACTAAAATCGGTGTTAACGAATTGATCGAAGCTGGTTTTATTTCATCATCTCAAATGGTTAAGATTCTTGGTAATGGTAGCCTGACTGTTAAATTAGAAGTTGAAGCTCACGCTTTCTCTAAAAGTGCAGAAGCAGCTATCCAGGCCGTAGGTGGAACTGTTGTTAAACTCTAAGTCATGAGAGCAGTTGAAACAATAAAAAATATCTGGAAGATTGAGGATCTGAGAAATCGGATCCTCACCACTCTTTTATTGGTGGCTATATATCGCTTCGGAACGTATGTAGTACTTCCTGGTATTGATCCTCAAGCGTTAACCGCTTTACAGGCGCAGACAAGAGGCGGATTGCTTGCACTGTTGGATATGTTTTCAGGTGGTGCATTCTCTAATGCTTCTATTTTTGCATTGGGTATTATGCCTTATATTTCCGCTTCAATTGTTATGCAGTTGTTAGCCATTGCAGTTCCTTCTTTCCAGAAATTGCAGAGAGAAGGGGAGAGTGGTCGTAGAAAGATCAATCAATGGACTCGCTACCTTACAGTAGCTATCCTGTTATTCCAGGGACCGACATATCTGGTGAACTTAAGTGTTCAGTTGAAGGCCGCTGGTGCAGCTTTACCTCCGGGTATTCTGTTTACTGTATCTTCTACTATTATTCTGGCTGCAGGAAGTATGTTTATCTTATGGCTAGGTGAAAGAATTACAGATAAAGGTGTTGGAAATGGTATTTCATTTATCATTTTGATTGGTATCATAGCCCGTCTGCCGCATTCATTGTTCCAGGAATTTATTTCAAGAACAAGTGAAAAAACTGGTGGTCTGGTTATGTTCTTGTTTGAAATGCTGTTTCTTTTACTTGTTATTGCCGGTGCTATTTTATTGGTTCAGGGAACTCGTAAAGTACCCGTACAGTACGCTAAGAGAATTATAGGTAACAAACAATATGGTGGCGCTCGTCAGTATATTCCTTTAAAAGTGAATGCTGCTAACGTAATGCCTATCATCTTTGCCCAGGCAATTATGTTTATTCCTATTTCTATTGTAGGATTTTCTAGTACTGGTGATCAGAGTGGTTTTTGGGCTGCATTTATGGATAATACTGGTTTCTGGTATAATTTTGTCTTTGCAGTATTGATTATCCTCTTTACTTATTTCTATACAGCTATCACGATCAATCCGACCCAGATGGCTGATGATTTGAAGAGAAACAATGGATTTATTCCGGGTGTTAAACCGGGAAAAAGTACCAAAGACTATCTGGATACAATCATGGACCGCATTACTCTTCCGGGTGCATTCTTCTTGGCATTGGTAGCTATTATGCCTGCTTTTGCAAGAATCGCTGGTGTGAGTATGGAGTTCTCTCAGTTCTTTGGAGGAACATCTTTGTTGATTTTGGTTGGTGTAGTGTTGGATACATTGCAGCAAGTTGAAAGTCATTTGTTGATGCGTCATTATGACGGTTTGTTGAAGTCAGGAAGAATTAAAGGCCGTACAGGCTCAGTTGCCGCTTATTAATAGGATGATCTATTTAAAAACAGATGAAGAAATCGAGTTGATGCGTTCGGCCAATCAATTGGTAGGTCGGACACTGGGAGAATTGGCAAAGCATATTGCTCCCGGGGTTACAACTCTTCAACTCGACAAGATTGCTGAAGAATTCATTAGGGATAATGGAGCAGTTCCAGCTTTTTTAGGGTATGGTGGTTTTCCCAATTCAATATGTGCTTCTGTAAATGAGCAGGTAGTACATGGTATTCCTTCCTCAAAAGCAGTTTTAAAAGAAGGCGATGTCATATCTGTTGACTGTGGTACAATATTGAATGGTTTTGTTGGTGATTCAGCCTATACTTTTTGTGTAGGTGAAGTGGCACCGGAAGTGAAGAATTTGTTGAAGACGACAAAGGAATCTCTTTATCAAGGTATTCAACAAGCTGTAGAAGGAAAACGAGTAGGAGATGTTAGTCATGCGGTGCAGACATACTGTGAATCGAAAGGTTACTCTGTTGTAAGGGAACTGGTGGGACATGGTATCGGACGCAAGATGCATGAGGAACCTGAAGTACCCAATTATGGAAGATATGGTTGCGGACCTTTATTGCGTAGTGGCATGTGCATCTGCATTGAACCTATGATCAATATGGGAAGCAAAAATGTCGTTTTTGAAAAGGACGGTTGGACAGTGCGTACAAAGGACAGAAAATGTTCAGCTCACTTTGAGCATTGTATAGCGATACGACCCGATGGTCCTCAGATTTTATCTTCATTTGAATTTGTAGAAGAAGTTCTAGGAAGTAACGCAATTTAATTTGATTTATATGGCTAAACAAGCAGCTATTGAACAAGATGGAGTTATAGTGGAAGCATTGTCTAATGCAATGTTTCGTGTAGAATTAGAGAACGGACATGAAATTACTGCCCACATATCAGGAAAGATGCGTATGCATTATATTAAAATTCTTCCTGGTGATAAGGTCAGAGTAGAAATGTCTCCGTATGATTTATCAAAAGGTAGAATTGCTTTTAGATATAAATAAAAATAACTAGATATGAAAGTAAGAGCATCTTTAAAGAAGCGTACACCTGAATGTAAGATTGTAAGAAGAAAGGGTCGCTTATACGTAATTAACAAGAAAAACCCTAAGTATAAACAACGTCAGGGATAATTTATTATTTTTGCAAAATAATTAAGTAAGTAATATGGCTATAAGAATAGTTGGTGTAGACTTGCCACAAAATAAAAGAGGAGAAATCGCTTTGACTTATATCTACGGTATCGGTCGGAGTGCTTCAAAATCTATTTTAGAGAAAGCAGGCGTTGATCGTGATATCAAAGTAAAAGACTGGACAGATGATCAAGCTGCAAAAGTACGTGAAGTCATTGGCGCTGAGTACAAGGTAGAGGGTGATCTTCGTTCTGAAGTTCAACTTAACATTAAGCGTCTGATGGATATCGGATGTTACAGAGGTGTTCGTCACCGTATTGGTTTGCCTTTGAGAGGCCAGAGCACTAAAAACAATGCTCGTACTCGTAAGGGTAAGAAGAAAACTGTTGCAAATAAGAAAAAAGCTACTAAATAATAAGAGTTGATATGGCAAAAAAAACAGTCGCAGCAAAGAAGAGAAACGTAAAAGTTGACGCTTACGGTCAAGCTCATATTCATTCTTCTTTCAATAACATTATTGTGTCTCTTGCCAACAGTGAAGGTCAGGTAATCAGTTGGTCTTCTGCAGGTAAGATGGGATTCAGAAGTTCTAAAAAGAACACTCCGTATGCCGCTCAGATGGCAGCACAAGATTGTGCAAAGGTAGCTTATGATCTTGGTTTGAGAAAAGTAAAAGTATTCGTAAAAGGACCGGGTAACGGACGTGAGTCTGCTATCAGAACTATCCACGGTGCCGGAATCGAAGTAACTGAAATCGTAGACGTTACTCCGCTGCCTCACAATGGTTGTCGTCCTCCGAAAAAGAGAAGAGTATAATTAACTATAGTTTCTTGAACATTGAATCCGGAATTGTGAATAGATTGCATAAAGACCTTATCCTCTCTGTAATCGCGGCTGCACGGTTCCAGATTCAGACAGAAAAATTAAAACAATAAAAAAATGGCAAGATATACTGGACCAAAAACAAGAATTGCCCGTAAGTTTGGTGAGGCTATATTCGGACCGGATAAAGTTCTTTCTAAAAAGAATTATCCTCCCGGACAACATGGTAACGCCAGAAAAAGAAAAACTTCTGAATACGGAATTCAGCTTCGCGAGAAGCAAAAAGCTAAATACACTTATGGTGTATTGGAAAAACAATTTAGAAACCTGTTCGACAAAGCGCAGCGTTCAAAAGGTATTACCGGTGAAGTTCTGCTTCAGTTACTGGAAGGTCGTTTGGACAATGTAGTTTATCGTTTGGGTATAGCTCCTACAAGAGCTGCTGCTCGTCAGTTGGTTTCTCACCGTCACATTACGGTTGATGGTAAGGTTGTAAACATTCCTTCTTACTCTTTGAAAGCCGGTCAGATCGTTGGTGTTAGAGAGAAATCCAAGTCTTTGGAAGTGATTGCTGATGCATTATCAGGATTCAACCACAGCAAATATCCTTGGATTGAGTGGGATCAGTCTTCTTTAAGCGGAAAATTACTGCATCTGCCGGAAAGAACTGACATTCCTGAAAACATTAAAGAGCAGTTGATCGTAGAATTGTATTCTAAATAATAATTGATTTCCATGGCGATATTAGCATTTCAAAAACCCGATAAAGTATTAATGTTGGAAGCGGACAATTTCTTCGGAAAGTTTGAATTTCGTCCGTTGGAACCCGGCTATGGTATTACTATAGGTAATGCTCTGCGCCGTATTCTCCTGTCGTCGCTTGAAGGTTTTGCTATTACATCCATTAAGATCGAAGGTGTTGACCATGAATTTGGTACAATTCCCGGTGTTATTGAAGATGTAACAAACATTATCTTGAACCTGAAACAGGTACGGTTCAAGCATATTGTAGACGACATAGAGAATGAGAAAGTAAGTATTACTGTTTCGGGTTCGGAAGTGTTCAAAGCCGGTGATATAGGTAAACAGCTGACCGGATTCGAAGTATTGAATCCAGACTTGGTTATTTGCCGTTTGGATCCGAACGCTGGTTTCCAGATTGAATTAACAATAAATAAAGGACGCGGATATGTTCCCGCTGATGAAAATAGAGATCCGAATGCAGACGTTCACGTTATTGCCATTGACTCTATTTATACTCCTATACGTAATGTTAAGTATTCAATTGAGAACTTCCGTGTTGAGCAAAAGACGGACTACGAAAAGTTGGTTCTTGAAATAGCCACAGATGGTTCTATTCATCCGAAGGAAGCGTTGAAAGAAGCTGCTAAGATTCTGATACATCATTTCATGTTGTTCTCAGATGAAAAGATTGCGATCGAGACAGTAGATACTGACGGCAATGAAGAATTCGATGAAGAAGTACTTCACATGCGCCAGTTGCTTAAGAGCAAGCTAGCAGATATGGACCTTTCCGTTCGTGCTTTGAATTGCTTGAAAGCTGCAGATGTTGAAACATTGGGTGAACTGGTTAAATTCAACAAGAATGATTTGTTGAAATTCCGTAACTTCGGTAAGAAGTCGCTCACTGAACTTGATGAACTGCTTGAAAGCCTGAACCTTTCATTCGGTATGGATATCACGAAATATAAATTAGATAAAGAGTAAGTAAAGCGATGAGACATAATAAGAAATTTAATCATTTAGGTCGTACAAATACTCACCGTGAAGCAATGCTGTCTAATATGGCTTCTTCTTTGATCAAGCATAAGAGAATCTTTACGACAACAGCAAAAGCTAAAGCGCTTCGTAAGTTTGTTGAACCTCTGATCACAAAGTGCAAAGAGGATACAACTCACTCAAGACGTGTGGTATTTAGTACTTTACAGGATAAGAACGCTGTAACAGAACTTTTCAAGGAAGTAGCTCAGAAGATCGGTGATCGTCCGGGTGGTTATACCAGAATTATTAAGACTGGTAACCGTTTAGGTGACAACGCTGCTATGTGCTTCATTGAATTAGTTGATTACAACGAAAACATGCTGAAGGATACTACAGCTAAGAAAACTACGAAAACAAGACGTTCTCGTAAGAAATCTACAGCTGCTGAAACAGCTGCTCCGGTTGCTGAAGCTCCTGCAGCAGAAGCAACAGAAGAAAAAGCTGCAGAATAATTTCTGTAACTTATATACGATACAAAAACAGCCGACATTTTTATGCCGGCTGTTTTTGTATATAAACGAATCAATTTATTTGTTTACTTACTTGATATTTTTCAGAGCTTCCTGCGCAGTTGTATTAGATGGATCGATTGATAAAATCTTGTTCCAGTAAATTTTGGAGTTATCCATATCTTGTTTCAAGTAATAATAGTAGCCCAGGTAACGGTAACATTCGGTTAATTCATTGCTATATTTCTCTTTGTTTTTTTCAAGAATGGGAATGCAAGACTCGTAATAGGGTTTGGCTAAACCCTGTTCTGTCTCGGGGTCCAGTTGAGATTGTGTACGTGCCTGCCATAGGCTACCCAGGTGGCTATCCGGTACACGTTCTTTTACAATAGCAAATAGGCTATCAGCTTTGAACAGGTACTTTTGGGCTGCAATACTATCTTTTGCAGCTGCTGTATAGTAATATTTACCTAATTGATAGTAATCAGCAGCTTCCGATTCTTCTCCAAGAGCCTCTATATACTGTGTATAAGCCTTGATGGCTCAGCATTATTTTCGCTGTTACTATAAACTTCAGCAAGGTCCTTATAGATTTCTGTATGCGAAGAATTTTCTTTTATAGCTTTCTGTAATGCATCTGCTGCCTGATCATATTGTTTTGCTTTGTTCAGCAGGCGACCGTAATATAAATAGTCTTGCCAGATATATTTAGCATCCGGATTATTGAAGAATGTCTTTATTTCTTCCAGTCCTTTTTCGTAGGCTTTGCTTTCGTAATCATTATAGATGGCCAGACGTTTCAATAAAAAGTTATCAGGATCAATTGCTTGGCCTTCACTGATTATTTTACCGGATTCAGCGTATTGTTTATTGAAAAACAATGCAGAGGCATAATGAACCAGATTGTCTGTTGAGTAAAGACCTCCTGCCATGTAGGTTTTATAGGCTGCTACAGCTTTAGGATAATTCCCTTGTAATGAATAGATGTTTCCCAAATAGCAGTATGCCGGTAAGTAATCCGGATAGTTTGAAATTACTTTCTGAAGCATTTCTATTGATAATGTTGGAGTGACTCCCTGATATACGTTTGCATATTTGATATAAGCTTCTTTGCAGGCCGGATCGAAGTGGATAGCTTGTTCATATCTTCCGGCGGCATCTCCTGGTTTATCTTTGCTGATAAGTAAATCGCCTTCATACAAATAAATGGCGGGGTCGTTAGCATTATATTTCTTAGCATTATCGAGAGCCGCCTGGGCTTCTGCTTCCATTCCGTTCATTGAATAGGCTTTAGCAATAGCGACATAAACAGAAGCATCTTTTTTATTGATTTTGATTGCTGCATCAAATGCTTTTTGCGCTGTAGATTTATCTGTTTTGAGTAGCACTTTACCTTCACCTACTTTATTATAGGCATAATCAGGAAATGTCGTCCATCCTTTCTGGTAATTAGCCAGAGCTTCGGAAGTTTTATTCTCATCAAAGGCAATTTCTCCCAGATAATATAAGGCTTCAGCCTGCTCGGCAGGAGAACTGCTCAGTTGTTTCTCAAAAAGCCGGCTTGCTATGGTTGGTTCTCCGGCTTTGTAAAAGTCAATGCCTTGCCGGTTATCTGCGTAAACGGCAATAGCGATAAAACTTAAAATGATTATATATAAATTCTTTTTCATGACTGTAAATATTTATAGGGTTTATAACTGATCTCTGACATTAACCAACCTTACAGGTTGTGTAGCCGGAAGAATACCTGATTTAAGAATGATCCGCTGTCCCCGGTCGCTAGCTATGAAAGTTGTAAAACCGGAAGCCAGGCCCATGCGGGGTTCTGATAATATCAGATAAACAGGTCTGCTCATCGGATACTTTTTTAATGCGATGTAGGCCTGATACGGTTTAAAACTATTTGTTGCAGTGGCATGTCTGTAAGGACTGACTGCCATTACTTTTATGTTCTCAGAGAAACTCATGTTGCTTGTATCGGACGGATTACTGATCCAGTTTACTCCGATAATACCTAACGCTCCACGGTTTTGGGATACATAGTTTATTACTTGCCGGTTTTCTTTCATTGCATGTAAATCCCCGGAAAATGTTTTTCCGTTACAGATTGAATCGATGGCGTAACGTACTGTTCCGGAATTAGGATTATCGAATACAACTTCGATCTTTCCCGATTGGTTATCGGAACTGAGTTCTTTCCATTCTTTTATTTTTCCGGTCAGTATATCTTTCAAAACAGGGATACCGATCAGAGAATCTGTATTTTGTTTATTCACAATCAATGCAATGGCATCTGTTGCTATTTGAATGTTTCTGGGGAATAATTTTTTAGTGTTCATAAATTCCGTCTCTTCTTTGGTTAGCGGGCGTGAAGTAATGGCCAGCCGGATGCTATCACGCAGTAAACTGTTGATAGTTTCTGTTTCACCGGAAAAGTAAGGAACAATCCCGGCTTCCTTATAAATACTTTCGAAAACGGCGATTTCTTCTTCTACGACAGGGGTAAAGCAGCCATCGGAAGCAATAGCGATAACACCACTGGTCGGTGTATCATCCGGAGTTTCTGTTTTCTTGTTTCCGCAAGAAACCAACAGAACTATACATACTGTTATATAGAATAAACTTTTCATCGTTTGCTGTCTTTTATGAGCCTGTAACCTCTGAATAAAGTGTAACAGAAGAACAGAATACCAACTATTATTCGCATAGGGAATGACATATTCTCATTAAACAAGTTTGTGAAAACCAACAGGAAAGTCATGCCGAGGTATATCATGACCATGAATATACCCCAGACAAACTTCATATTTATACACTTTACCTCCATCTTATTGCAATTTAAATCGTACCGGAACTGTAAAGTAGACCGGTACCGGTTTACCATTCTGTTTCCCTGGAACCCATTGTGGCAGAGACTTGATAACGCGTAATGCTTCTTTGTCGCAAGCCGGATCCAATTGCCTTAGAACTTCCACTTTCGTGATCTCTCCCGTTGGGCTTACAACGAAGCGGAGGGTAACTGTTCCCTGAATGCCATTTTCGGCAGCGATTACCGGGTATCTCAAATGTGTACTGATGAACTTTAGCAAAGCCTCGTTTCCACCAGGGAATTGCGGCATTTGTTCAACGGCAACATAAGGTTCGGTTTCTTCCTCAATCACTTCCTTGTTGTCTTTCAGGTCTGCAATGTCGATAGCATCTTCACTTTCGGAACCTTTTACGTCTGCCACCGAGATAGCCAGTTTTGAGGTTGTCAGTTCTTCCTGTGTCTTGATTTCCTCTTCATCCCTTACATCTTTATCCGCCTTAATAACAGGAGGGGTAAATTTGATTGTACTTTTCAGTACGGGAGGAGGTGGAGCCTCTAAATTACGGATTTGATTTTCTTCCGGTACCTCGTTTCCATTTGCAGGTTGGAAAGTGTCGTTACTTCCAGTACCTGCTCTTTGGTATGCTGGGGAATAACCGATTTGATCAAAGCCGGGATTGTCATGACCAGAATAGCTCCGATAGCTACAATGATCAATGCGCGGATATGTCTGCCGGAAGAATTTTTACGCAACTCGTATGCTCCGTAGTCTTTATTCTTCCCGTTGAAGATCAATTCGCACCACTCCGGTGAATTCAGATTTATATTGTTCATATTAATCATGATCGTTCTTTTTTATTGGTGATACGAATTATTTTCTTTTAGGGCCGGCATTAGCCTCTGCTATTTGTTTAGCGAGTTCTCCGCCACTTTTCAGGTTGTCGACCAGAAATTTATCTCCGTCGGTTATATCAACGATTGCATATTTACCAATATTGCATATCTGCATTTCGTCGAGCGCATCTACCAGGTCTTTATAGGAAGCATCGTCGGTCGCCTTGATCAGTACGACCGGGGCATCTTTGCCACCTTTTATCTCTGTAGCCTGCTTTTTAAACTCATCTTCGGAAATTTCCTTGTTTAGCTTTTTCACTTTCAACTCCGATATTTGTTGTACAGCGTCGGAATTGCGTTCCAGTAGGATATTACGTAATCCGGTAGGAGAAAAATCGGTTGTTTTCAGTGATTCTACATGTTCATAATCCGGTTCACCGAAATAGTAGTACACCTTGCTGTCTTCACCCAATATAAGGGTGATGGCTTTAGAGGCTTTCACTTTTGTCTGTTCGGCTTCCGTGACATGGTCTTTCGACGGCATACTGATCTCCATGGTCTGCGGCTTACTCAGCGAAGTACAAAGCATGAAGAACGTGATCAGCAACATATTCATATCCACCATCGGCGTAAAGTCGACACGGATATTGACTTTCTTTTGTTTACCTTTCTTGCCGTCGCCTTTTCCTTTATCTGTATTTACTTCTGCCATACTGCTTGTTGTTTAAACATTGTCGGGCACATTCTTGAGAGTTGTTATGAGATTATATCTGTTTTCTCTCAGGTCCTGCAATGTGTTCATTATATTTTTGATTTTAGGATATGGCGTCTGTTGGTCGGCTTTGATGGCGATCACCAGGTCGCGGTTCACTTCGCGGGCATGTTGTATCCAGGCTTTGAATTGGTTGTTCGTGCTATCGGCGGGGATTCCGTAATTCTGCGTCAGACGGTCTTGTTCGGAAGACGGTAGATTCAGAAATTCCTGCATATTCTGGATAGGAACACCGAAGGAAGGAAGAAGGCTGAATTCGTATATTTCTTTGTCGCTGAAGTTAATACCGTAGTCTTGTCCCAGCTTCTTTAATACGTTTGCCTTATCCTCCTGTTTGTCCATGCTCATAAACACTTTCCCTTCCGGATCTACCAGGATGGAAAGAATATTCGTTTCCGGTATTTTTATTTCGGAAACGGAAGCCGGGGTAGTAACCACGACCGGTTCTTTCTGGATGAAGGTAGATGTCAGCATAAAGAAAGTAAGCAGTAACACCGTTACATCACTCATCGCCGTCATGTCGATGAATGTGCTTTTTCGTTTTACTATAATCTTAGGCATATGTTTCAGTGTTTAGCCGCAAATGTTTGTACGATAGAGAAACCTATTTCATCGATGGCATAGGTGATATTATCTATTTTACTGGTGAAATAGTTGTACGAGATAATAGCCATGGCACCGGTGGCGATACCTAAGGCCGTATTGACCAGAGCTTCGGAAATACCGGTCGACAATGCTACTGAGTCGGGAGCTCCGGCATTGGCCAGGGCGGCAAACGAACGGATCATACCCAGTACGGTTCCAAGCAACCCGAACAGAGTTCCCAATGTCGAGATCGTAGCAATAACCGGCAGGTTCTGTTCCATAGACGGTAATTCCAGTGCCGTGCTCTCTTCGATCTCTTTCTGTATGATGACCATCTTTTGTTCTTTGGTCTGATCCGCCCTGTTTTCTACATCAGCGTAACGGGTCAATGCGGCGTTAACGACATTGGCCACAGAACCCTGCTGTTCTTTACAAGCCTTTTGAGCTGCGCCCAGATTTCCGTCTTCAAGGTCTTTCTTTATAGTACGTACAAACCCTAGCAGGGCTTTTTTCCCTTTAGACCGGTTGATGGCAATAAAACGTTCTACACTCAAGGTGATTACAGTAAGTAAAAGAGTGATAACAACGGGGACAATGAAACCGCCTTTATAAATTGTTCCTGCATAATTGCCGGGAAGCGGATGATTATCCGGATTATTATCCATAAAGTTGGAAGGATTGCCCAGTACGAAATGAAAGAAGCATACTGCCAGGATAAAGCAAATGATAATGACGATGCCGGCTGAAACGCCATTAGATGTTTTTGATATAACAGATTGATTTGTTTTCATAATTTTGATATTATTAAAGAGATAAAAAACAGAAAATAATAGTCTTAGTGTACAAAAAAGGGAATGCACACCCGGATCATGCCGTATTCGAAGGCACAATCAACAATTATAAATGTCTTATAATAATATCAAATAATGAGTTTTCGCAAAACGTAGATCCATTGATTTCCGCATTTGCGAAGCGAGAGGTAATTTATTGTATGGATAATAGATAATGTCTCCGATATTTTATATTGTGAGGCCTGCTCTTTCAACTTCAAGAGAAGAAGACTCTTATTGCTGTTCGATAATTTGAATAGCCGTTCGTAATTATCGAAAGCCGGTTTGGTGCGTGCAGTTATATCAAGAGACTCAAGAGGGATTTTCCCTAATTCAAACTTCTTTAGAGTATTATCGTAGGAGAGGCTCTTTTCTTTCTCATTTTGGTTACATTGTTGAACCGTCTCTTCACTATCTATATTAAGCGTAACCTCCTGACCTATAAAGATCAGGATAAGGAGTGTTAATATGGACAGAACTTTTTTCATGATTCAACAATAAACTTTTTATGTTAAAACACATTGTTAATGCAAAAGGTTGAAACTTTTTAAGAAAAAATACCTATCAATTCGGGGTGTAAATATAGATAAAATATTGAATTGAGAAATGAAGTCCTCTATTTATTCATTGAAAATCTTTATAAGGGTTTGGCAACAATCTTAGTGAACCGTTTGTTATATTTGTACTGAGTGAAAAAAATACAGAATACTAAATATTTAGGTTATGAAAATTGAAAAAGTAATAGGTAGAGAGATTCTTGATTCCCGTGGTAACCCGACAGTAGAGGTAGATGTGCTTCTTGAATGCGGCGCTTTTGGTCGTGCGGCCGTTCCATCCGGTGCTTCTACTGGTGAAAATGAAGCAATAGAACTGCGTGACGGTGATAAAAAACGCTACGGAGGCAAAGGTGTACTGAAAGCTGTGGATAATGTTAACAATGTAATTGCACCGGCTATCATCGGAATGAGTGCATTGAACCAACGTGCAATCGACCATAAACTGCTTCAGTTGGACGGAACAAAGACAAAGTCGAAACTCGGTGCCAACGCCATGTTAGGCGTTTCGCTGGCCGTAGCTAAAGCGGCTGCCAATTATCTCGATTTGCCGTTATATCGTTATATAGGCGGAACCAATACTTATGTATTGCCTGTTCCGATGATGAATATTATCAATGGTGGTTCTCACAGTGATGCCCCGATAGCATTTCAGGAATTTATGATTCGCCCGGTAGGTGCAAAGAGTTTCCGTGAAGGCTTGCGTATGGGAGCAGAAGTATTTCATGCCTTGAAGAAGGTGTTGCACGACCGCGGATTAAGTACGGCAGTTGGTGACGAAGGTGGTTTTGCTCCGGCTCTCAATGGTACGGAAGATGCTTTGGGTTCTATTATGGCCGCTATTAAAGCTGCCGGATACGAACCGGGTAAAGATGTGACAATCGCTATGGACTGTGCCGCTTCCGAGTTTTACGATAAGAAGGGTATCTACGATTATTCGAAGTTTGAAGGTGCCCACGGTGCCAAACGGACTGCTGCCGAACAGGTTGCTTACCTGTTGGATTTGGTTAACAAATATCCGATCGACTCTATCGAAGACGGTATGGACGAAAACGACTGGGAAGGATGGAAGCATCTTACTAAAGCTTTAGGTGACCGTGTTCAGTTGGTTGGTGACGACTTGTTTGTAACTAATGTTGAATTCCTGAAGAAAGGTATCGAAGAAGGCTGCGCCAACTCTATCCTGATTAAAGTAAATCAAATCGGAACATTAAGTGAAACACTGGATGCTATTGAAATGGCTCACCGTAACGGCTATACTTCAGTGACGTCGCACCGTTCCGGCGAAACGGAAGATGCAACGATTGCCGATATCGCCGTAGCTACTAATTCAGGACAGATCAAAACCGGTTCATTGAGCCGTTCGGATCGTATGGCTAAGTACAATCAGTTGCTTCGTATCGAGGAAGAATTGGGCGATCTGGCTGTTTATGGCTATAAGACGTACAAAAAATAATTCTGACACTTACAGAATCAGATGTAATGACTGAAGGGCTGCTTCTTAAAGAGGCGGCCTTTTTGTGTTTATGTCCCTTACCTTTATCAGAAAGGCTAGTAGCAACTACCCCGGAGGTTATTTATTTCTAATCGAAAGCATATTATATCTTGTCTTTTTCACGACCGTCGCAAAGCTTATCGACGGAGGTGGATAAGCTTGCTGACGTCCGTCGGTAAGCTTTGCGACGGCGATGGAAAAGAGAATGAGTCATATCTTTTATAGTAAAAGACAGCATGCTATGCAGGAATAGTCAGTAGGGGGAGCGATAGTTGGCAGGCAGATAAAAGGTGAAAGGTGAAGGGTTTGATTTTCTTCGTTTTATTAATCGTTCACCTGTATAAGTGATTGGTGTTTAGGCTGATATATGCTAAAGGTGAAGGGTGAATGGTTTTTATTCGAATTAATGCATGTAGGAGATGAAATAGCCGGAGTAAAAACAATCTCTTTGCTCCGGCTATTCTATAATAGTGTTATAATTGAGCGAACCATTCACGGATAGCATCAATCAATATCTGATTTTCAGCACTTGTTTGGGTGGACAGGCGGATGTATGTTTCATCCAGTCCGCGGAAGTTGGAGGCATCACGAATCAGGATTCCATTCTTCTCCCACAAGTATTTCTTTAGTTCTGCCGCTGTGCCTTTCTTTAGGCGGACAAGGAAGAAGGTTGTTGAAGTAGGAATGACTTCCAGGTTATCGAATTTGCTTAACTGATAAATCAATTCGGCTGTTTCACGCTGCCACTTACGGATAGGCAAAGTAAACTGGGCCGGATGAATCAGGATATATTTACTGGCTTCAAGCGCAATAGCGTTTACCGACCAGGGGATGATATACTTATTTACTTCGGCTGTTATTTCAGGAGAAGCAACCAGGTAACCGATACGTAATCCCGGAATGTTGTAGGCCTTAGAGATAGACTGGATAAGAATCAGGTTCGGGTGATTCTTAACGTCTGAAGGCTTTAGCATGTCTTCGGTGGTAAAGGCAACATAAGCCTGGTCGATGATGAATTTTGTATTGCGGTTGGCTGCAATCAACCGGAGCAATTCCGTACGATGAATCAGTTTGCCATCTGGATTGTTAGGATTACATATCCAGCAGAAATCCTGTCCTTCCAGAGAAAGCTCCGAGAGGTCGTCGGAGGTTGGGAAGAAATTGATTTCGTGTTCGTGTAGTCGGCAGGCATCTTCATACTCAGAGAAGGAAGGAACGGCAATCGTGGATTTAGCCCCTCTCCAAGCCTGTGCCAACAGATAGAAGGCGGTAATCGAACCATTGGTTACAACTACATTTTCTTCTTTTATCTCATATCGACGGGCAAGCAACCTTTTAAGTGAAGCAGCATCCGGTTCCGGATAACGTGTCAGCTTACTGAACTGCTCATTAAGATGTTCCTTGAGTTTATCGAGGTTAGCACCGTGCCATACGTTAGAACTGAAGTTAATCTTTACTTCGTTCTGCGAATTGTAAAAGTCATCACCGTGTCCGAATAGCATACTTTATTTGTTTTATGTAATTAATGTTGTTCTAAAAGGTGGTGCAAAAATACTAATCTTTTTGGCTTTTCCTATCAATTGCCTTGTAGATTGCATCCTGTATTCGTTTGCGGATATCCAACTGGCTGAGTTTATTATTGGCACGCGACGGATTGACCCTGTTACAAAGGAAGATATAAAGCAACTGGTTGTCCGGGTCCACCCAGAAACAAGTCCCGGTGAAGCCGGTGTGTCCATAGACGGAAGGTGGCGTCAGGCTGCTGCAAGGAGAACCTTTATGAGCTCCCGGGGCAGGCTTATCGAAACCCAGTCCGCGGCGGCTTGTCGGGCTTTTACTTTGGGTGAAAAGACGACAGGTTTCTGTTGATAAGTATTGTTCGTTGCCATAAGTGCCTTGATTAAGGAAAAGCTGTAATACTTTCGCCAGGTCATTGGCATTCGAAAACAGGCCGGCATTGCCGGAGACGCCCCCCTGGAAAGCGGCAGCTTCGTCGTGCACATAGCCACGAAGTAACTGGCGGCGCACGAACTGGTCGTTCTCGGTCGGGACAATCTGGAGACTGTCTATTCTTTTCAGCGGATTATAAGTGGTGTGCCAGGCTCCCAGCCGGCTATAAAAGTCGTTATGCAACAGCTGGTCCATCGGTTGCTTCATCTGGTTTTCCACCATCATTTTCAGCATGATGAAGTTGACGCAGCTATACACATATTTGCCGCGTGTTCCGAGGCGGGAGTCTTTTATTTCCTGCATGATACTGTCTTTGAAGGAATCGTGCAGGTAGAAGTTGCGGGCTACCTCGGTGGTGAATCCCGGTTTCTTCTCGGTAGAAACCAGGTCGGGCAGATAGTTGAAATCATTGCGTACGTATGTTTTGGCATCGAAGCGTACCGGATGGGTCACATTTTTTACACTGCTGTAAAGACTGCCTTTGTAACTGTCCTTATCGATGGCATTCAGATAGAAATTGATTGTGGAGACAACTCCCGACTGATGGTAAAGCAATTCTTTTATATTCAGGTCTTTCTTGTTGGAACCTTTCAGTTCGGGGAGAAAGTCCGCTATTTTATTATTGAGGGTGAATTTCTTTTCATCGTACGCTTTCATTACGGCAAGTAAAGTCCCGGCCGCTTTGGAGGCAGACGCCAGGTCGTAGACGGAATTTTCCTGTACCTTCCGGCTTTGGTCGTAGTCAAAGTAACCAAAGGCCTTGTCGTAAATAATCATGCCGTCTTTGGCAACCAGCACCTGGCAACCCGGATAGGCATTTTCTTCAAGCCCTTCTTCTGCAATGGATCCGATTACATCGAGGCGTATGGGATTGGCTCCGACTTCCTCCGGTTCGTGATAACCTAACCGTGTTTTTTCCGTGAAGATGCCGGCTCCGGCATGGAATACGCCTGGGATGGTAACCGGTAGTTTGCCTTTAGCTGGAATCCCCCCGAAGATGACCTGGGCGGCATATTCCTGGGCAAGAGGCGTACCTTCGTATCCCATCACTACCGCCTTCGCTTTCATAATGGAACTTTTATATTCCTTACAGAAATAGGGCAGGGTAAAGAAGGCATAAACGAGCTCTTTCTTAGTCGCCAGCTGACGGAGTTGCAGGCTTTCAGGGATGCGGACTGTGTGTATGCCGCAGATGATTACATCGTATTTCTCCAACTGCCTGTAAACATGTTGGATTTGTGCAGCAGTTGAACTACGGCTGATGCTGAAGCAGGCAATACTGTCGTAACGCCCCAACATTTCCTGAAATTCATTTCCGGCAGGCGAACCGATTGACAAGGCGGCAATCTTCTTTTTATCCAGTTGTCTGAGCGGGACCATGTCGGATTCGTTCTTTAATAATGTAATTGCTTCTGCATTGAGTTTGGCGGCTAGCCAGGCTGCATGCGGTGAGTTCAGCCGTTTGCTTAACTCTTTTGTTTCAATCGGTCGGTATTTATCCAGTCCGGTAATGTATTTATACTGGAGTATCTTGATACATTTGGCTTCGATGTCTTCTATGGATAAAATACCTTCGTCGATCGCCTCTTTCACCGCTGTGAAATCGTTAATCGGGGCAGCGGGGGCCAGCAATATATCATTCCCTGCCAGTAATGCTTTTACTGACGGGTTATCCGATTTTTTAGTCGTAGCACCTTTCATGGCCAGTGCATCTGTGAAGCAAAGGCCTCTGAAACCAAGTTCTTCCTGCAACAGTCCCGTTACAATCGGACGGGAAAAGGAGGAAGGGAGATTGCGGGTTTTATCCAGTGTCGGAACATAAAGATGTCCGGTCATAACTCCGGCATAACCATCATAGATGTAACGTTTGAAAGGATACAATTCAACGCTGTCCAGGCGTGCCCGGTCATGATGGACGGCAGGCAATGTATTATGCGAATCTTCCGAAGTGTCGCCATGACCCGGGAAATGTTTGGCTACAGAGATGATACCGGCAGCTTCCAGTCCGCGGGCATAGGCTATTCCTTTATCGGCGACGGCACGGGGATTCTCTCCGAACGAACGGAGGCCTATCACCGGGTTATCGGTATTACTATTTACATCTATATCAGGGCAAAGTTAATTTGAATGCCCATCTCTTTGCATTGGCGGGCTACTTCCTTCCCGTATTCGGTAATCAGTTTATCATCTTCGATAGCTCCCAGCATCATGTTTTTAGGGAAACGGGTCGTTCCGCTAAGGCGCATGGACAAGCCCCATTCTCCGTCCAGCGAAACGAACATCGGGACGCGTGATGCTTTTTGCAACCGGTTGGTTACCTCAGCCTGGGTAACAGGGTTCCCTTTATGAAAGAGGATTCCTCCGACCTTTATTTCATTGACGTATCGCATAAGCCGCTGCATGGTGCGGTTATCCGATTTCGGTTCGGAAATCACCATAAAGAGTTGCCCGATCCGTTCATCGTAACTCATCTTATCAAACACAGAATCAACCCAATGATTCATTTTTGCCTGATCGACGTTACGGTACATATTGGGAATAGTCTGTGCTTTGGCCGTTAGTAAACACACAGAACATAACAGCATTGTAAGTATCTTCCTCATCTTCACGTTATCATTATTATCCACCAAAAATAAGAAAATAAGCTGAAGTTTTGTATGAGTGGAGTAATGTTTTACCTATCTTTGTATTCGATTGATCAAAGAAATAATATTATTAACTATGAAATAATAGATCTAAATGGGAAATAAAGAACGTTTATTCAAATCTTCCACTCTTTTGACAGATGTCAGACAATTAATCGAACAAAGCCGTCTTCGTGTTGCTTCCGTTGTAAATTCAGAAATAAGTATGCTTTATTGGTAAACGGATCAGTGAAGATGTACTGAAGAATGAACGTGCAGAATATGGCAAACAGATCGTTGTTACTTTGTCGCAAGAACTTACATTAGTATATGGCAAAGGCTGGGGCGAAAAGCAATTGCGTCATTGTATGCGCTTCTATCAGATATTTCCTGAAGAGCGAATTGTATACACATTGTGTAGACAATTGACTTGGTCACATCTTCGTATGATAATGTTTATCGAAGATGATTTAAGGCGGGAGTTCTATATTGAAATGTGTAAAATAGAACGTTGGAGCGTCCGTACCCTCCGTGAACGCATTGATTCCATGTTGTATGAACGTACTGCTATCAGTCAGAAACCGGAACAAAAGTGAAGAGCATATAGAATTGATGCAACTGGATAAATGTAATATAAGAGTAGCTGATTATTTAACAAAGTTACCGGATAGAAAACTACTGGAAAAGAAATTTAGACTTTCAATAGAGCGGGCGAAAGCGAAATTAAATAATCATTTGGATGAAAAGAATTAAGTGATACCAAATGAATTATTCCGTAAACAATTTGCGTATCAAATAAATCTTTCGTTACTTTGCATCCGCTTTGCGCAATCTCTGTCGGGAGAAGTAGCCCGTTAAATTGCGTTTCATTTAAAATTACAATTAAAAAGCTATAAAACAATGGATTTAATTAAGATTGCAGAAGAAGCGTTTGCTACAAAGAAGGAATATCCTTCATTCAAGAGTGGTGACACTATTACAGTAGCTTACCGTATTAAAGAAGGTAACAAAGAACGTATCCAGCAGTACAGAGGCGTTGTTATCCGTATCTCAGGACATGGTGACAAAAAACGTTTTACTGTTCGTAAGATGTCTGAGAACATTGGTGTAGAAAGAATTTTCCCGATCGAATCACCGTTCATCGAAAGCATCACTGTAAACAAACTGGGTAAAGTACGCCGTGCTAAATTGTATTACCTGCGTGCTCTTACAGGTAAGAAAGCAAGAATCAAAGAAAGAAGATTCTAATCCTTCGGGATTTAATTGCCATACAAAAAAGCCATCCGATTCGTTTCGGGTGCTTTTTGTTGGGTAGGGATAAATGCTTTATAAGCAGGGGCAGGCGATTCGCCGATGTTTTTAGCCGTTTCGTCGGTTTGTGTTTTTCCGGCAGGGGAATAGGGTTATCTTTGTCACCTATAAATAAAACACTTATGCAACATTCCGTGAAAAACAATCTGCTGATTGGTTTTATCGTGTCAGTGCTGTTAAGCCTATTCGTCAACTTTACCATGTTGATGCATACTTATAAAATGCAGTCGCTGGGAGTCCCTTTCCCGGGGAACCATCCGTCCGGAGATGAATTTCTTTATTATTCCTTATTTTGGTTTTTCGTATATGCCTTTCTGCTGTTTATACTGGATTCTCAAATGTATAAGTTGGGCGACCGTCTGTTTTGTAATAAAGAATATAAAACAATCCTGTTGTCTGCTGGTGTGACAATCGTCTGTGGCATTGCGCTCTTTTTCATGTATCCGGTCATACACCGTTTTGTGATGATCGACCTTTTGGAAGTTGATCAAATGTTCCGTTCTGATGGTTTTGTTATAATGGAAGATGCAGCAAGAAAGAAAGCGGCACCCCCTACATCCCCTGATCCGCATATGTCTATGGTTCTCAGTCGGGCGACAGATTTCCCGAAACCTTTTCTGACGGAGCATCTGTTTATACTGTTAACCGTTTTGCTGAGTGTCCTTTTGATACGCCTGCTGAATGGAAAACAACAGATGATGCTTGAATATGAACAATTGAAGACTGAAAAACTCCAGACTTCATACAATGCTTTGATGGGACAGATCAACCCTCATTTCTTTTTCAATTCCCTGAATGGGCTGAACTCCCTGATCAGGAGCGGGGAGAAGGAGCAGACATTGACTTATCTGGATGAGTTGTCGAATGTTTTCCGTTATATCTTGCAGAGCAACAAGAAAGAAATGGTTACGCTGGCAGAAGAATTGCAGTTTGTGAAAGCATATACTTATCTCCTTGGCGTCCGTTATGAAGGGAAGCTATTCTTCTCTATTCAAGCGGCTCCGGCACTTTTATTATGGCATTTGCCCATCCTGAGTATTCTGCCGCTGATCGAAAATGCGGTTAAACATAATGTGATCAGTAAGCAGTATCCGCTGCAAATCGACGTTTATACTACTAAAGAGAGCCAACTGGTCGTATCCAACAGGGTACAGCCGAAGGTGGAAGAGAGCACGGGGAGCGGCATCGGGTTGAAGAACCTCTGGGGACGCTACCGGATGCTTACCGGAAAGGATATCCATATCTCCAACCGGAAAGATTATTTTAAGGTAACCCTTCCTTTGCTGAACGGTACCGGACGGGTATAACAAAAAAGATTAAACTGTATGAACGCTGTAATTATCGAGGATGAAACGGCTGCTGTTGGTAGCCTGAAAGCAATTCTTTCGCAAAACACCATGATGCCTGTCGAGGTAGTGGCCGAACTGGAGAGTATAGAGGAAAGCGTTACTTATTTCCATAACTATCCCCAGCCGGATATTATCTTTATGGATATCCACCTGGCTGACGGCTCAGCCTTCAAAATATTCGAACAGGTGGAAATCGCTGCACCGGTCATTTTTACGACGGCCTATGATGAGTATGCCCTGCAAGCCTTTCAGGTCAGCAGTATCGATTATCTGCTGAAACCGATCACGCTTATTTCCCTTGAACGGGCGTTAGGCAAATTGCGCCTCTTCAGCCCCGAAGAGCGGTTGGCCCATATCCGGCGAACGAACGATACCATACAGGGACGGCATGTCATAAAGAGCCTTCTGATCATGCTCACCGACAAATTTTACCCGTTGCAGGTAGAAGATATCCTGTATTTTTATACAATGAATGAAAAGGTTACTGCTTATACTTCCGACGGCAAGCTGCATCCGGTAGACCGCACCCTGGATGCCCTGGGCGACCAACTGGATGAAAAGCATTTTTTTCGTGCCAACCGCCAGTTCATTATCTCCCGGAAAGCCATTAAGGATATTGACCTCTGGTTCGGCAGCCGCTTGTCGGTCAACCTCACATTGCCTATTCCGGAACGTATCATTATCAGTAAAACGAAAACCCCGGTATTCAAGAAATGGATATTAATGGAAGAATGATCCGGTGAAATACTGCATCATCGAGGTGATTTTTTTCACCCTCTTCCTCCGGGCGATTCACCGACCCAATTCTACCATTTATCGGTTCTTAACCTTTGTTCACCGAATATTCTTATTTATTTGTAGTGTAAACTTAAAAGAAAAGCGACTATGTTGAAATGTATTACTTTCGATGGAGATGCTTCTACGTTGAATGCTCTGATGGGCTATTTTGAGAAGTTGGATAAAGCATTGGCTGATGTGCATGAAGTGTTGCACAAAGAACAGACTGAACAACCTGTTTTTGTTCGGGAAGGAAGTAAGATCATTCGCCTTCGTAAAGAGAGATTCTTTTTCTGGAAGGCTATGGCGATTATGTGAAGATTCATCGCACGAACGGCAAACCGCTGCTTTCGCAGGTCAGCCTGAAGCGGTTTGAAGAAAACCTCACCGACAGTTTGTTTTGCCGTGTGCACCGTTCTTATATCGTATCTCTTTCCCACATCAGTTATATTGAACGGAAACGTATCCGCATCGGTGACGAGTTGATCCCGATCAGCGACTCCTACCTTCCGGCACTTATGGGGCGGTTGGCCTTGCAGGAATAGGTCTCCCTGTCCCTGATAACTAAAAAGATTCTATAAAAATGTAATTTGAGGAACAATGCCGTAATCCTGTCTGTTTGGAGGGAAATTAAAAACAAATAGACTATGAATTACGGCATTAGTGTTCTTTTCAGGGCTATACCCTTGTTGATGGCCCTGTTCTGTTTCGGTTACGGCTGGTTCGTGTATGAATATGGAACCGACCCGAGCCGTTTTGTGGCCGGCCCGGTCGTATTTTCTTTGGGTATGATTTGTATAGCCCTGTTCTCAACGGCGGCAACCATTATCAGGCAGATCATTAATACTTTCGGAGAGATCAGCCGGTATGCGCTTCCGGCATTGGGATATTTGTCGGCTATCCTGACGGTCGTTGCAGGGATATGGATTATGCGGTCGCCCGATACGGCATCGTTTGTAGCCGGTCATGTAATCTGCGGAGTGGGACTGATTACCGCTTGTGTAGCCACAACAGCTACCTCTTCCACCCGGTTCACCATGATTACCGTCAATTCGAAAAAGACAGGCCATGATATTCCGCCCGAGGCTTTTACCCGTGCCCAGGGACTGACCCTGATTGCTATTGCCGGACTGATCGCCTTGACCGCCTGGATATGGGCATTCTGCCTGTTAGCCCATAGCGACCAAGGCTCGAAATATTTTGTGGCCGGACATGTGATGATCGGCCTGGCCTGTATCTGTACGAGTCTGATTGCCTTGGTAGCGACTATTGCCCGGCAGATCAGGAATATATTTTCTCCTACCGAACGCGAATTCTGGCCTATTATGGTATTGGTCATGGGTAGTATTTGTGTTGTATGGGGAATTATCCTGATCCTGGCTACCATCAATCCGGCAAACGGTACAACAGGCTATATCATGATCGGACTGGGACTGGTATGCTATAGCATTTCCAGCAAAGTGATCCTGCTATCCAAAATATGGCGGCACGAATTCAAATTATCAAACCGTATTCCGTTGATACCTATATTTACGGCATTGACTTGTTTGTTCCTGTCCGCCTTCCTGTTCGAACTGGGTTCCGCACATGCTTACTATTTTGTTCCGGCCAGAGTTTTAGCCGGCTTGGGTGGCATCTGCTTTACTTTATTCTCCATTGTCAGCATTCTGGAGAGCGGGACATCTTCGAAATAGAAGGCTCCCGATTACAGTTTCAACTTATAAAACAACTCACTCAGCGTATACGAAACCGTCATCCCGAAAGTGCTTTGTCCGTATACATCATTGTTTAGTTGGGTCTTGTCGTAGTAAAGGGCTACGTTGATCCGTCCGTTCGTTACCGGAAGTCCCATTCCGGCACTGAAGCGGTAAGCGTAACCTTTTTGCCCGTTGATCTGCAAGTAAGGAGTCGACAGGTTTACCCCGGCCTTATATGAACTGCGTTTCCAGAAACTCGAAGACGAATAACCGTTGGGCGAATAATCGAACCCCAGCCGCAACTTATGCGAATCCCTGAATTTTACCCGGCTGTCGCCCGATGAAAGGCTACTGTACTGGTGGAAATCATAGTCGAGCGCATAAGTACATTTCTTGTAGGCCAGCGAGCCGCCTATGCCGGCAAATTGGGGCAGATATTGGGTCGTATTCCTTTTGCTCTCCTCCGTTTCGCTGCTGCTATAAACGATCGCGATCGAATTTTCAATGCTCAGACGCTGTTTATATCCGTAAACGGCCCCGATTGTAAAAGCCGTCTCTTTTCCGATCTGGCGGTGATACTGCAATCCGAAATCAGCATAGAACGCATGCGTGTACATTCTGTTCTCTACGGAAATGCTGCTCTGGCTTTCCGTAAGTTTGGTGTTTCCGAAGATGTAACTGACGTTGACGCCGACCGATAGATTCTTGCCCAACATAAATGCATTGGTCAGGTAAACCTTCGACAGCCCGCCATATCCTTCGAACGTACTTGTATAGTATGAACCGGGTGAACCTTCCAGCGGTTCCGTACTCTGGAAATAATAGCCGACCGATGAATAAGGGGTCAATCCCGCTGCCATATACCAGTGCGGCATGATACGTCCTGCCAGCGTGAAAGCCGACATATTCCCGGTGAAAGCATTGCTGTTGCCGTTTTTCGACTGGTATGACTCGCTTTTCATAAAGGCGGATGTCTCGGCAAACAACCGGAGCGTGTCGAGCCCCGTCAGGCCAGCCGGATTTTCCGTATTGAGCAACCAGGTGCCGCGCATACCTGTCGATACACCTCCCATTGCCGAATTGGAGCCATACAATCCCGTTACGATCTCGCCGATCCCGAACATCGAGTAAGGCGACGAGGTCATTATATTTTGTGCATGGACGGGAAGGGTCAGTAAAAGGAATAGAGTCAGATGCTTAATAACTTTCATATACTTTGTAGATTAGCTGTAAAACAATGGGCGAACGGCCTTGCTGGTCGCTGAAGGTCAGGTTGCGGAATGTCTTTGTATAAGTATCTTCGTTGAATACCAGTTGCAGGTTATGCTTATACATACCGAAAGTTCCCAGTTCCTGTTGCATAAAACTGGTAATGTCGAAGTAATAATAGGTATTTTCATCATACGTATCGTCTTTTACCAGTGTTCCGCTTTGCACCTCTTCACCGAGATAGTCGGTCACGGCATCGGTAACCACGTTGTTCTCGTCGGCGATATAAAGATAAAGGCTGTCGGGTAGGGCATTCGTTGCCGAAAACGTGCCCGGTTCAGGATAAATCTTTAGCAGTGCGCTTTCAATCGCCACCTGCTCTCCCTGCATAAGGATATTATTGATATAAGGAAATTCCAGGCGGGCATACCATCCCAGTCCGCCAAATAAAACACCCCTGTTATCCAGTTGGGAGGAAGGGATTTCCTTCTGGCCGGGAGGAAACGGTTTCATCGCCGTACCGCTCCGGTCATGCTCGTAATGGTTGAACTGGGTGCTGGTATTGGGCGTAAAGGTCAGTTCCTGTTCGTTTTCCTTTTCATCTATTATATGGTAATGGAGAACGAGCACGGCTGAACTGTCGGCCACCTGGAAGGAGAGGAGCGACTGGTTGTCGGCCCCTTCGGGAATAACGACCAGCCCTTTGAAATAATCTTCGAAATAATCGGAGTTCACCTGTACGTCGCGGCTGTGGAAACGGGTCAGGAAATCCTGGCCCATTTCGTCCGGGAGGCGCACTTCCACCTCTTCCCCGCTGTTCGGCCGCGGGATAAAGCTATGGCTTGCCAATGGTTCGGGTTCATAGGTGAACGACGAGGTGTTATAAAGATAACCGTTGTCTCCCAGCCTGAGTTTCTGGGTCAGCCTGTGTACGTTGAAGCGTTGGGCCTTCAGCGTGTCGCCGATATAATAACCTCCGTACCTGAAGGTGAGCATAAGCGAATCGAGTACGACGCGCTCGTCTATATCGGTATTATAGGAAGGACGGTTATAGGATACATAACCGGAGGAGGACATTTTGCCCCATACCGGATGCGTATATTCACCCAGCAAGACGAGCTCCTTGCTGGAGGTTTCCAGCGAGTCGATCAGCATGGCTGCGACTGTCACCGTACTGGTGTCGGTACTGATATTGCGGAATGCCGAAGATACTAATCCGTTACCATACTTATTACTCTCGTCATAGCAGGATTGGAAGAGGCAACCGGCTGTTGCCAGGCATATCCATAGCAGAAAAAGGCTTCTTTTCATATTTGAATTTGTTTGTTTCGTTGACTTATAGTGACTGATGGTAACTGTTTCCCCTCTCGAGAGGGGATAAGGGGTGTGTTATCTTTTCGCCTTATCAGCAAGCTTTAACACACCCCCTGCCCCCTCTCAAGAGGGGAAAGGTTACTCCCATGACTATAATTGGATAGCTCATTTTTGGGGGCAAAGAACTATATTTGATATCTTCTGTGCAAGAATAACCTGCCAATGCCCCGGATTTCTCTGTTAATCGCCTGATTCCGCAGATTAGTCGGCGGTAAGCCGGAAACAATGTCCGAAAAAGCCTTTTACCTCCCATAAATACCCGTTCATCGGACAGGAACCGCCATTTGTCGATTTAATTTGCCGGTGTTTTGGATACTTTATTCTTTTGCAACCGTAAACAGTAACACGTTATATGATGACACGAAAAAGATTATTTCTGTTCCTGCTGGCCTTGCTGCCTCTGGTAATGGTATCCTGTGGGGATGACGATGATGATGATTTGATGGGTAAGTGGTATCGCGTATCCGACTTCGACGGTCTGGCACGTAGTGATGCTTCTTCGTTTTCAATCGGAAATAAAGGGTATCTGGTCTGCGGGTATGATGGAACAAACCGCCTGTCGGACTTGTGGGAGTATGATATGGACCGGGATTCCTGGACACAAAAAGCAACCTTCCCCGGTACGGCCCGAAACTCAGGGGTGGCTATGACCGTAGATAGTAAGGGTTATTTTGGAACCGGCTATGACGGAGCGAATAAGCTGAATGATTTCTGGGAATATGATCCTACAGCCAATAACTGGACGCAGAAAGCCGACTTTCCCGGAACGGCGCGTTACGATGCGGTGGCTTTCGGTGTCAGCGGAAAGGCCTATATCGGTTGCGGTTACGACGGAAATTATCTGAAAGATTTCTATGCCTTCAATCCTTCTTCCAACAGCTGGCAGCAGATCGTCAGCATCGGAGGTACGAAGCGGCAGGGTGCCACCAGTTTTGTTCTGGACAACAAGGCATACGTTTGCTGCGGCGTGAACAACGGGACTTATGTGGACGATTTCTGGATGTTTGACCCGTCCACGCAATCATGGACCAGTTGCGCGACATTGCCGATACATCGGATGATGATTATGACGATGATTATAATATAGTACGTAAATATGGTACGGCTTTCGTGATCGACGGAGCTGTCTACCTGACCTGCGGTGAAAGCGGGAGCATACGTTCTGACACCTGGAAATATTATCCTGCAACCGATTTGTGGGAGAATGTAGCCAAATTCAAAGGTACGGCCCGTACGGTTGCGGTCGGCTTCTCCAATGGTGAGAGGGGATTTGTGGCAACGGGTAAAAGCAGCACTTACCGTTTTGATGACGTTTGGGAACTTCACCCTTATGAATACGACGATGATGACTATTAAAGGTAGAAAAGCTCTTTGGGGCTTGGTGCTGCTACCGGTACTTATTTTACTTATTTATTTCCGTCCCGGAGAAAAGGGGTCTCCGGACGGCCGGCAACCGGAGTTGCAAACGTTTCAATTGGAGGATGGCTGGGGCTATCGGATCGTGATGAATGAGAGGGTGTTGATATATCAGCCCACCATTCCTGCAATTGACACGCTAAGGTCTTTCCCTGATGAGGCCAGTGCCCGTAAGATCGGCGCGCTGGTCCTGGAAAGGCTCAACAACAATGAAAATTTTTCAATAACAATGGATGATATTAAACATTCACTCTCTGATTTAGAAACAAACGATAATTCAACGTGAACGTCGGAAAGGGCTGCCAGTGATGGTCGCCCTTTCTTTTTAATGAGTATATTTGCCGGCGTGGAATCCTTTCAACTCATATTACCATCGCCGGCACTTGCTCCTTATATCAGGCATTACTGGTTGCTGGAAACGGATAGCATTGCCCGGAGTACCGAGCGTATTATTCCGTGTGGTAATATCCAGATGCTTTTCTACCGTGGAAATCCGGTCTCGCTTTCTTCCCGGCAGGATACCCGCCGCCTGGATAGCCAGTCCGTCCTGTGCGGGCAGTTCGTCGGCTTCTCCGACCTAAGCTATACCGGAAATATAAAGATACTGGCTGTCGTTTTCCATACCTATGCCGCCAATGCATTTTTTCGTATGCCGGTCAGCGAATTTTGCGACCGGAAGGTTACTGCCGATGAGGCAGGCGACCGCGAACTGCTGGAACTGGAAGACCGCCTCCTATACGAAGCAGACGACCGGAATTGTATCCGTCTGGTCGAACAATTCCTCCTTCGCCGGTTAAATCCCCTGAAATCGTATAACCTGGAGCGCATGCATTCTGTGGTCTCGACGATCGACCGTGAAAAAGGGAGATACGTGTATCCGACCTGGCATCTTCCGTCTTTTTAAGTACCAAGCAGTTTCAGCGTGTGTTTACCGGGCATATAGGGATCAGTCCCAAAGATTTCCTGCGTATAGTCCGTTTCCAGCATGCTTTGTATATGTTGCAGTCTGTTCCGGGCATGACCTTTTCGCGGCTGGCCTGCGAATGCGGTTTCTACGACCAGCCCCATCTTATCAGCGAGTTTAAAATATTCTCCGGCTATACGCCGAAGGAATACCTGTCCCTCTGTGCACCCTATTCCGATTATTTTTCTACCGAAAACGACTAATGTCCTTTTTTTCCAAGTTTGCCCCTTCGGCGTGTCCTACCTTTGCATTGTCAATTGGCAGAAATAGTTTAACGACAAAAAAAGTGAACATGAAAAAGTTAGTTTCTTTCTTCGAGATCCCTACGGCAGATTTTGGCAGAGCCGTGAAGTTTTATGAAACAGTGTTGAACCTGGAATTGAGCGTGATGGAATGCGAATCCGAAAAGATGGCTTTCTTCCCCGACGAGGACGGCTTGGCTCCGGGTGCTATCTCATGGGCGGCCGACTTCCTTCCGGCAAAGAACGGTGTGCTTGTCCATCTGAATGTGGACGACATGGATGCAACGCTTGCTCTGATCAAAGCCAACGGTGGCAGCATCGTCCGCGAAAAGACAAAGATCGAATCCGAAGACCGCGGCTATTTCGCAATGTTTTCCGATAGCGAAGGAAATACGCTGGGATTGTATTCTGATAAGTAAACATGCTTGAAGGAGGTGCTGCAAAATCTGTTTTGTCATGGCGAACTTGGTCCGACAACTTATACTATATTGATTACAATGTTTAGTATGCGATCCCGGGTCAAGCCCGGGATGACAGGATAGAGACTTTGGGCACCTCCTTGTTATTTCCTGAAAAAACTCCTACATTTGTTCCCGAATCAAATAATCCGATTATTCAACTTATGAAGTGGCAACTCTGTATATAGCGTCGTTCTCCCGGACATAAGGCAAAAAACTGTTTTGCCTGACTTTCGCTATCCTATTTTATACAGGGTACAATCTATTTATTTTTTAGTATTCATGGTCGCGGTATGTTCTCTGGCGGGAACGTATGCCGACGCTATATATTAAGTTGAATTATGAATTTCACATACAAACAGATCTGGCTCATCAACTATCCCGTGATGATGAGCATTTTAATGGAACAACTGATCAATATTACCGACGCTATATTTCTGGGGCATTACGGGGAGGTTGAGCTGGGCGCTTCCGCCCTGGCCGGCATGTATTACCTGATTCTTTATATGCTGGGTTTTGGTTTTAGCCTCGGATTGCAGGTCATGGTGGCACGCCGTAACGGCGAACAGAAATACGATGAAACAGGAAAGGTGTTTTTTCAGGGATTGTTTTTCCTGGTAGTGCTGGCGGCTTTCCTGTTCTTGTTATCCAAATGGATTGCACCGGTTATTTTATCTGGATTGGTCACTTCGGATGAGGTCTATGGTGCTGTAATAGATTATCTCGACTGGCGGACATTCGGGCTTCTGTTTACTTTCCCGGCGCTGGCTTTCCGTTCTTTCTTTGTCGGGATTATCAAAACCAGGGTGCTGACTGTCGGGGCTGTGGTTATGGTGACGACCAATATTCTACTGAATTACCTGTTGATATTTGGTCATGCAGGGTTTCCACGATTGGGTATTTCCGGTGCCGCTCTGGCTTCGACCTTGTCTGAATTGTCTTTTTTAATCGTCTTTCTTGTCTATATCTTCCGGGAGGTAGACAAACGTCAGTATGGCTTGCGGCCTGTGTATGACGGGCGGTTATTGCTCCGTTTGCTTCATCTCTCCGTGTGGAGTATGATGCATGCTTTTATCAGTGTGGCTCCCTGGTTCTTCTTTTTCGTGATGATTGAACATCTGGGAGAAAACATACTGGCTGTAGCCAATATCATCCGGAGCATATCGACGGTCTTTTTTGTGATCGTCTGCTCGTTCTCGACAACAACGGGATCGTTGGTCAGCAATCTGATAGGGGCAGGCGAATACGGAAAGGTGATGCCTTTGTGCCGTAAAATGGTTTGCCTGGGTTATTTTGTAGGACTTCCTTTGATTGTGCTGACCTTCTTTTTCTCCGATGCGGTGTTGGGCGTCTACACGAAGAATGAGGAGTTGATCCGGATTGCCTTCTGGCCTTTTACGGTCATGCTGGCTAATTACCTCTTTTCGGTTCCGGCTCATATTTATTGCAATGCCGTTACCGGAACCGGAAGGACCCGTACGGGTTTCCTTTTTGAAGTGGTCACGACGGTTTTCTATGTGATATACCTGTATGTATTGTCCGCGACCCCGAATCTCCCTCTCGCTGTGTATTGGACGACGGAACATCTTTATGTTCTGTCTCTCTTCGTCTTATCTTATTGGTACATGAAGTGTGTATATAAAAAGACATACCGGTTGTAATCGTAAACAATTCATAATCTGAATGGTTTTATAAGAAAAACTAATAAGAAGAAGTTATGGAATGTCGGATAGAAAAAGATACCATGGGAACCGTCAGGGTTCCTGCGGATGCTTATTACGGAGCGCAGACGCAACGTAGTATCGAAAACTTTGAGATTGCACAAGATATAAACCGTATGCCCAAAGAGATTATTTATGCCTTTGCCTACCTCAAAAAAGGAGCTGCGCTGGCCAATAAGGATGCGGGTGTGCTGTCGGTGGAAAAGTGCGATCTGATAGTACGTGTCTGCGATGAGATACTGGCGGGCCACCTGGATGAGGCGTTTCCCCTGGTGGTCTGGCAGACCGGTAGCGGCACGCAGACCAATATGAATGTGAATGAAGTGATTGCTAACCGTGCACATGTCCTGAATGGCGGAAAACTGACCGATGAGGTGAAGGTTCTGATGGCTAACGACGATGTGAATAAATCGCAGTCGTCTAATGATACGTTCCCGTCGGCTATGCATATCGCCGCTTATAAGATGCTTCGGGAGAATACGATTCCGTCTCTGGAGTTGTTGCACCGTACCCTCGTCATGAAAAGCCGGGAGTTCATGCCGATCGTCAAGATCGGGCGTACCCATTTTATGGATGCGACTCCTTTGACTTTGGGGCAGGAGTTCAGCGGGTATGCCGCCCAACTGGAATACGGCATCCAGTCGATAAAGAATACATTGCCGCATCTGGCGGAACTGGCGCTGGGAGGTACGGCTGTCGGTACCGGTATCAACACTCCGGAAAACTACGGGGAGAAGGTGGCAAAGAAAATATCGGAACTAACCGGTCTGCCGTTTGTCACGGCACCCAATAAATTCGAGGCGCTGGCAACTCATGATGCGATCGTTGAAACGCACGGGGCGTTAAAAGGTGTCGCAGTCAGCCTGATGAAGATAGCCAACGATATCCGTATGCTGGGTTCCGGTCCGCGTGCGGGAATCGGTGAAATCCGCTTGCCGGAAAATGAGCCGGGCTCGTCTATCATGCCGGGGAAAGTGAACCCGACCCAGTGCGAAGCTCTCACCATGATTGCGGCGCAGGTCATGGGGAACGATGTGGCGATCTCTGTAGGCGGTGCGTCGGGACAGTTTGAGTTGAATGTGTACAAGCCGATGATTATTTATAATTTTCTGCACAGCGCGCGGTTGATCGGTGATGGTTGCCGGAGTTTCAACGACCATTGTGCTGTCGGTATCCAGCCGGTAAAAGAGACTATAAAGAAACATCTGGACGACTCCCTGATGCTGGTGACGGCACTCAATCCGAAGATCGGTTATTATAAAGCAGCTTCGATTGCCCAGAAAGCATTTCGTGAAAACAAATCGTTGAAGCAGGCAGCCGTTGATTCCGGGTTGCTTACGGCCGAAGAGTTCGATGAATGGGTAGATCCTTCCGGAATGGTAGGCAGGATTGAGTAACTTAATCTTCTTGTAAGTGATTGATAAAGTGCAGTTTTTGTAGTATATGCAGGAACTGCGCTTTTTTATTTTCGGAAAGCGCCGGACAATAATAGCCTCGCCGTATTTCCGTAGCAGATATGTAAACATTAACGATGGATATGTGAGTTGTTTAACCGGAAAAAGTTATACATTTGTTTCAAATTGTGAAATGAGCCTTTTGTATAGTGAGTGAATAACCGACTGAATGCGATACCGTTGTAAAGGTAAATATGAGGAAACACTAATGTCGGAATTAAAAATGGGGGATGTAATGAAAAAGTTACTTTATTTGGAAGAGTATATATCTTGTAAAGATTATTCTCCGGATATTTTAGTTGGATTTAAACATCGTATAGTAAGAGAGGAGAGTGAACTGAAAGAGCAGGACAAGGATTGCCATCATCTGATCTTTTTCCTGGAAGGTGAAGCTGTTATTTGTTGTAATGAGCAAAGAAACAGAATCATCCGGTCGGATGAGTTTATATTGATCCCGAAGTCCTCTGATTTTTTCTGTAAGATAGTATCTGATTCCAACCTTGTTATATTTACGTTTGACCGTTTCCCCGGTGCTTGCAATAAACTGGAACTTCAATCGCTGGCTCCCCTTAGTCGTGAGATCGAATATGATTATCAGCCGACTGTTATATATCCGCCTTTACGTTTATTCCTGGAGACTATCATAGAATACCTGGAGTCGAAGATGAACTGCAAGCATTTGCATGAGATAAAGTCGATGGAGCTGTTTTTGCTGTTTCGGGGATTTTATCGAAAAGAAGAGTTGGCTTATTTATTTCATCCTATCGTTGGAAAATCGCTGGATTTCCGTTCCCTTATACTTGAAAATTATCTGAAGGTGGACCAGGTGGACGGGTTGGCAAAAATAGCCGGTATGGGACGTACGAATTTTAATAATAAGTTCAGGGAAGAGTTTGGAATCTCTCCCCATCAATGGTTATTGAAACAAAAAGCAAAACATGTGCGTTTTAAACTGGCCGAACCGGGAAATACGCTGAGTGATGTTATGCAGTTGTATAAGTTTAACTCGGCGACTCATTTTACACGTTTCTGCAAGCAGCAGTTTGGCTGCACTCCTTCCGAATTATTACGTCAGCTGAAAGCCGATAGATGATCATTTGAACAAAACCACTATCTTTATGCTTATAAAGTAAAAATGATATATGGAAGGAAGTAAAGTGCAATCACCCGGACTATGGAGACGTTTGTCGTCGTTGGTAAACTGGCTTTGGAAAAAGGAGGCGGAAGATATTACTGTCTATTTTATTTCCGGGATGTGCTATAACTGTAAGGTCTTTGACAAACTGCGGCTTCCGAAGGGGTATAAAAAAGCCTATATCGAATGGTTTATTCCCAGCCCCGACGAATCATTGTCGGAGTATGCTCATAAGATGGCAAAGACGATCGACACCTCGCGTCCGTTTATCCTGATCGGTTATTCTTTTGGTGCCGTTATCATGCAGGAGATGACACTTTTCCTGAAACCGGAGAAGTGCGTTATCATTTCTTCCTTTAAAAGCAAAAGGGAAATCCCTATTCTTTTCCAGGCAGTCCGGAAAGTCAATCTGATGGAGTTTATGCCTAAACGGCTTTTCTCGTCGACCGACTTTATTACCAATGCCTTTAACCGCCTGGTATATAATGCCTCCAATTCCGATCTGGCAGAGTATATGACTGTTACCGATCCCATATATATCAAGTGGGCGGTAGAACAGATCACTGACTGGGTACCGGACAATAAGAGCGAACACCTTTACCATATTCATGGCACGTCCGATCAGATCTTTCCTTATGACCGGCTTGAAAATGTCTTTCCCGTTGAGGGAGGCGATCATCTGATGGTGGTCAAAAAGGCGGATACAGTCAGTTCCATTCTGGATATCATCTTGCTGAAGAAAGAGGATTGATTCCCTGTTTTAATAGAATAATTGCTAAATCTGGCAATAGAAATGAGCCTTTTGGTTGTTGAGTGGGTTATACTGAACAATCAAAAATAAATGATTATGGCAAACAGGTTTAGTGACAAGTTGACGACAGAGGAACGCAAGGAACTTCCTTCCTCTGATTTTGGCCTTCCGGAAACCCGTGAGTTTCCTATGCCCGATGCGGCCCATGTAAGGGCTGCCGAATCTTATTTCAGATATGCACCCGAGGATAAGAAGCCGTTGCTGGCTTACCGTATCCTGCAAAAAGCAGCGGAGTTCGGTGTGGATGTGCAGAGTCCGGTTATATTTGAATGGGCTGAAAAACATGAGAACTAAAAACAACAAAACGTCCGGACTTCCCTGGGGACGTCCGGACGTTTGTCTTAACCGACATAACTGTTGTTATTAAATTTTATTTTACTTCTTCGCCTTTGTCATTGAAGGTAACCGTGCTTTCCGTACCTTCGGCTGTAGCGATAACAAGTTTATAAGTCTTGGCTCCGTCTTTTTCTGCTACAGAGGCTTCTTTGATGGTCTGGCCTGCATAGGCTTTTTCAACTGCTGTTTTCACTACTTCAGGAACATCTGCCACTTCAATCTTTGTGTACTCATCCTGAGTAGACTGACAGCAAGCTACTGAATCAACACTTGTTTCTGCTGCGATAGCACTCATACAACCAACACCCATAACCATTGCCATTACTACTAATACCTTTTTCATGATCTTAATTTTTTTAATTCAACAATCTTTTATTACTAATACGCTTAATGTAATTCAATTTGTGTGCCAAACGGATGGTCTGATTGCGTAATTGTTGATAATCAGTAAATTATGTGTATTTGTGATTGTGCCAGACTGTAGAATGGGGATGTGGAATTGGGGAAATGTGATGAAATTTTCCTCAATGGCAGGTTCGTTTTAGGGATAAAACAACAAAGGCTGTCAATCTTTCGACTAACAGCCTTTGGAGCGGAAGCGGGGGGATTCGAACCCCCGGTACCCTTACGAGTACGTCAGTTTAGCAAACTGGTGGTTTCAGCCACTCACCCACACTTCCATGTGTTCTGTGCTTCTTCCTTAGAATTGCGCTGCAAAGATAGGCGGATGTTTTTAAATAAACAAAGGATTTTGCATCTATTTTTTCGGAAAAAGGTATTACTTTTGTGACCTGTTCTGATAATCAGTATTTTATTGGAGGAAAAATGAATAAGAAAAAACAGGGGAAGCGTAATATACTAATTGGGATTGTCGTATTTTTGATCTTTTTGCTGGCGGGTACAGGTTTCTGGGGATACCGTCTGGCATGGGCGCCTAACTTTACTCCCAAAGAAACGGTTTATCTGTATATAGGAAAAGACAAGGAT
Source organism: Parabacteroides sp. AM58-2XD (assembly GCF_003463685.1). Taxonomy (NCBI): domain Bacteria; kingdom Pseudomonadati; phylum Bacteroidota; class Bacteroidia; order Bacteroidales; family Tannerellaceae; genus Parabacteroides; species Parabacteroides sp. AM58-2XD. Next base: position 7,740 of record NZ_QSDP01000011.1, on the reverse strand, counting down.
TTCGGCGAACTTTGCCGTCAGTTGATTGATTCGGCCGGCTGCAATCGTATCGGAAGTTTTAAACAGTTGGCCGGATTCCTGCAATACCAGGGAAATATGAAGACCGGCCGATATGCGGTATCGCCGGGAATGAGCAACCTGGAACTGTTGAACGATCTGCGGCGCGGTCATCAGGTGGCAACCCGTCTTACCTTTAATAATATCCGCTTTAAAGATGATCTGGTGGAGCGGTTGGACGAACAGTTGATGCTGGATACAGAGGACCTGCTTGTCTTGCTGAACGATTCGGCTTATTGCGATTCGCTGGGATTTACTACCGAAACAATCCTCTCCATGTTTATTCCGAACACCTATGAGGTCTATTGGAATATTCCCGCAGAAAAACTGATGCAGCGTATGAATCGTGAATATAAAGCCTTCTGGACGGAAGCACGTATGGAGAAGGCAAAAGCGATTGATCTGACACCTGCGGAAGTCGCCATCCTGGCCTCCATCGTAGAGGAAGAAACGGCTGCGGCAGATGAATATCCGATTGTGGCCGGTTTGTATCTGAACCGTTTGCATCGTGGCATACCGTTACAAGCCGATCCTACCGTCAAATTTGCAGTGGGTGATTTTACCTTGCAACGTATCCTGTTCGAACATCTGGAAATAGATTCTCCATATAATACATATAAATATGCCGGGTTGCCGCCCGGACCGCTGCGTATCCCGACTATCAAGGGGATGGACAGCGTTTTGAATTATATGAAGCATAATTATCTTTATATGTGTGCCAAAGAAGATTTTTCGGGCCGGCATAATTTCGCGGCAACGTTGGCAGAGCATAATCGCAATGCAAACCGTTACCGGGCTGAACTGAACAGGAGAAAGATTCGGTAGGCTTTTTGCTTTTTGTTTATGGTAAAAGCTGTATCTTTGGCTGTTGGTATAACATAAAAATCAATTTAAGAAAACAAATATACATGGAAAAACAACTATTCTTGGGGGATGAGGCTATCGCACAGGCTGCGATCGATGCCGGTATTTCCGGTGTTTATGCCTATCCGGGTACCCCTTCAACTGAAATTACCGAGTATATACAAGGCTCGGCAGTAGCGAAAGAACGGGGGATACACAGCCGTTGGAGTACGAATGAAAAAACAGCAATGGAGGCAGCTTTAGGTATGAGTTATGCCGGAAAGCGTTCACTTTGCTGCATGAAACATGTCGGACTGAATGTGGCGGCAGACTGCTTTATGAATGCCGGAATGAGCGGTATCAACGGTGGTATGATTATTATTACGGCCGACGACCCTTCCATGCACTCATCACAGAACGAGCAGGATAACCGTGTATATGGAAATTTTGCTATGATCCCGATGCTGGAACCATCCAGCCAGCAGGAAGCATACGATATGGTATATGAAGGTTTCGAACTTTCGGAAAAACTGGGTTATCCGATCCTGATGCGTATTACTACCCGTATGGCGCACTCTCGTGCCGGTGTGGTAACGCGTCCGATCAAGGAAGAAAATACGATGAGTTGTCCGCCTGACGGCCGTCAGCGTTTTATCTTGCTTCCGGCTTTGGCACGCAAACGTTTCAAAGTATTGCTGGAAGCGCAGAAAGGGTTTACCGAAGCGGCTGAAAGTTCAAAATATAACCAGTATTTCGATGCTCCCAACAAAGAGATGGGTATCATTACAACCGGTATTGCATTCAACTATCTGGCGGAGAATTATCCTGACGGGTTCGAATATCCGGTATTGAAGATTACTCAATATCCGTTGCCACGCAAGTTGGTAGAAAAGATTACCGGCGAATGTAAGGAAATTCTGGTGCTTGAAGAAGGCTATCCGGTTGTGGAAGAGCAATTGAAAGGTTTCTTGGGTAAAGGGATAACTGTTCACGGTCGTTTGGACGGGACTTTACAACGTGACGGCGAGTTGACTCCGGATGCCGTAGGCAAGGCTTTAGGCAAAGATATTACCAGTTACTATGCTATCCCCGAAGTGGTGGAACAGCGTCCGCCTGCATTATGCCAGGGTTGCGGTCACCGCGACGTGTATGAAGCATTGAATGAGGTGCTGGCTGAATATAAAGACCCGAAAGTATTCGGCGATATCGGTTGTTACACGTTGGGAGCTTTGCCTCCGTTCCGTGCAATCGACTCTTGTATCGATATGGGGGCTTCCATTACAATGGCGAAAGGGGCTTCTGATGCCGGTGTATTCCCGGCCGTATCGGTAATTGGTGATTCTACTTTCACGCATTCCGGTATGACCGGTTTGCTGGATTGTGTCAATGAGGATACAAACATCACAATCGTTATTTCCGATAATGAAACAACGGCTATGACCGGCGGTCAGGATTCAGCCGGAACAGGACGCCTGGAAGCTATCTGTGCAGGTATCGGTGTCGATCCCGCCCATATCCGTGTCATGATCCCGTTGAAGAAGAATTACGAAGAAATGAAACAGATCATCCGCGAAGAGATCGAATATAAAGGCGTATCTGTCCTGATCCCGCGTCGTGAATGTATCCAGACATTAACAAAAAAGAAAAAAGCAAGCAAGAAATGAGAGTAGATATTATATTGTCAGGTGTAGGAGGACAAGGTATCCTCTCTATTGCCGCCGTTATTGGAGAAGCCGCTTTGAAAGAAGGTTTGTATATGAAGCAGGCGGAAGTTCACGGAATGAGCCAGCGTGGTGGCGATGTACAGTCGAACCTGCGTTTGTCTGATCAGCCGATCGCGTCCGACCTGATTCCGAAGGGACATGCCGACCTGATCATTTCCCTGGAACCGATGGAAAGTCTCCGTTATCTTCCTTATCTGAAAGAAGATGGTTGGTTGGTGACTAATTCACAGCCGTTTGTCAATATCCCTAATTATCCGGATATGGAGAAAGTAAACGAAGAGCTGGATAAATTGCCGCATAAGGTTATCCTGGATGTGGAAGCTATAGCTAAGGAAGTCGCTACGGCCCGTGCCGCCAATATCGTGATGTTGGGTGCTGCTGCTCCTTTTATTGGAATTGAGTATAATAAAATAGAAGACGGTATCCGTCGTATCTTCGGTCGTAAAGGGGAAGAAGTGGTTGAGATGAACCTGAAAGCTCTGAAAGCCGGTTACGATGTTGCCCAAAGAATAAAATAAAGCCTATGAAGAAGTACCTCTTAACCGTCCTGCTTGCAATTTTCGCGTTTGTAGCCCGTGCTCAGAACGATGGTGATATTATAAAAGTGGGCGACCAGATGCCTGCATTCACGATCGTTTCCGACGATGGTAAACAAATCTCGTCTGCTTCCCTGAAAGGGAAAGTAGTGCTGATAAATTTCTTTGCAACCTGGTGTCCTCCCTGTCAGAAAGAACTGGCGGAAGTACAGCAGAAGTTGTGGCCGAAGTTTAAGGATAATAAAAACTTTCAGATGTTGGTGATTGGACGTGAACATACAGATGCCGAGTTGGCAAAGTATAATGAGAAAAAAGGTTTCACCTTCCCGTTGTATCCGGATAAGAACCGTGCCATCTTCGGAGCATTTGCAAAGAACCTGATTCCCCGTACTTATCTGATAGGTAAAGACGGAAAAGTGATTTATGCCGGCAAGGGATATACCGAAGATGAGTTTGCCGGATTGATGGATAAGATTGGTGCATCTTTAAAGTAAACGATATGCAATATCAGAATATACATTTAATCTATTTCTCTCCGACGCATACTTCGGCAAAAATAGCTTATGCAATTGCCGAAGCGTTGGAAGCGGATACTTTGTCTGAATCGGATATTACCCATGAAGGATTGAAGGAACCGCTTTCGATGGGAGGGAATGAACTGGTAATCGTTGCGGCTCCTGTATATGGAGGCCGCGTTGCGGAGACGGCTATGGAGCGCATCCGTATGTTTAAGGGAAACGCAACTCCGGTTATTCCTGTCGTAGTCTATGGAAACCGCGATTACGAAGACGCTTTAAAGGAATTAAGCGATGCGCTCTCCGCTCAGGGATTCGTGCCGGTGAGTGCCGGTGCCTTTATCGGTGAGCATTCATACAGCCGGAAAGATATGCCTATTGCCGCCGGTCGGCCGGATAAGGACGATTTGTTGAAAGCATCCGAATTCGGTAGCGAAATTCTGAAGAAGCTGGATAACGTATCGACGTTGACGGATTTACAGCCGTTGGAGGTAAAAGGAAATTTCCCGTACAAGGTAAAAGGTCCTTCCACTCCACAGGCTCCTGTGACGGATGAGGATTTGTGTACACAATGTGAGTATTGCATCGATGTATGCCCTGTTGCAGCGATATCGATTGTCGATGATCGTATGTTCAGTGATCCGTTGCTTTGTATTAAATGCTGTGCCTGCGTAAAAGAATGTCCGGAAGGGGCCCGTACTTTCGATACCCCCTATACGGCTATGCTTCATAAAAACTTCAGCGCACGCCGCGAACCTGAATTGTTTATTTGATTTTACTATATGATCAGTTTATAGCCGATCCCCCGGATGTTCACAATCTGAACCGAGGGATCGGCTTTTAATTTTTTACGTAGCTTGGTGATAAAAACATCCATGCTGCGGGCATTGAAAAAGGAATCGTCTCCCCATAACTCCAGTAAAACCGGTTTACGGTGCAATACATCATTCGTATGTTGGCAAAGCATGCGTAGAATCTCGGCTTCCCGATGCGATAATGTTTCTGTTTGGTCGCTTATCTGTAACGTCTGACGGGGATAATCGAACGTATATTGACCGATGCTGAAAACCTCCGGTCGCTTTTCTTCTTCTATGATTATCGGACGGTTCAATAAGGCAAGGATGCGGACGATAAGCTCTTCCATATCGAATGGCTTTTTCAGATAGTCATTTCCTCCCAGGTGAAAACCGGTTACCAGGTCATCGACCGATGAGCGTGCGGTAAGGAATAAGATCGGTGTCCGTGTGTCGGTTTGACGAATCATTTTGGCAAGCGTGAATCCATCCATTTGAGGCATCATCACATCCAATACCAGGATATCCGGTTTTGAACGGTGATATAAAGACATTGCTTCATTGCCGTTTGCCGCAATTGTAATTTGGAATTTCCGGCGGCTTTCCAGGCTGTCTTTGATTATTTTAGCTAATGCTATTTCGTCTTCGGCTAATAATACATGTATCATTTCTTTTCCGGTATTATAATAGTGAATGTAGTTCCTTCTTTTTCTTTGCTTTCAACGGAAATAGTCCCGTTATGCCGCTCTATGATGTCTTTGACATAGCTGAGTCCGAGTCCGAAGCCTTTCACGTCATGTATATTCCCTTTGGGGACACGATAGAAACGTTCGAATATGCGGTTTAGTTGAACGGTAGGGATGCCTATACCGTTGTCTGTCAGGTCGATTTGAGTCCCTTTCTCTATTTGGTTTATCTGAATGGAGATTTGTACGCTTTTTCCGGAGTACTTGATTGAATTATCGAGCATATTGCTGATTACATTGGTGAAATGCAGTTTATCGGCATATATCGTCAGTTCCTCAGGTTCACAGACGATCTGAAAAGAAACAGGTTTATCTGTCTTTAGCGTAAACTGTTGTGCCAGAATATCTATGACCGGTTTTATCCGGAAAGTCTCTTTTTGCAGCCGGAAGTTTTTGCGCTCGTCGACAGCCATGCTAAGTATCTTTTCAACCAGGCCGGAAAGATGCTTTAATTGTTGGCGGCAAAGTGTGAAATATTCCTCCCGTGTCTCTTTTTGTTCGACGAAATTGAATGTTTGCAAAGCGTCGATAGCCGAGTAAGTAATGGTGATCGGAGTCTTCAGTTCATGGGTCATGTTGTTGACGAAATCATTTTTTATCTGGGCGATCGTTTTCTGGCGTAAAATGGTTCGTATCAGGTAGATATAACAAGCTGTCGTAATGATAATCAGAAAGAATGAGGCGAGAAACAGTGGCCCCATCCGCTTGAGTACTGTCTCTCCGGGTGCAATGATAAATCCTTGCATGCCGATACTATCGTCACTGTTAACGCCTATTTTTTGGGTGGCAAGCAAATTGGTCGGATTCTGGTTATCCGGCAAAGAAGAGGCTAGGAGAGTGTCATTGCCTAGTGTAAAGTCGATAAAATGTCGGTTGTATATACCTTCTGCACGAAGAAAGCTTGACCATAGGCTGTCGGTTTTTTCAATGTTTACAGGAGAAATCCCGTTAATAGCTTGCCAGATTCCTTTGAATGCCATTCTCATCATGGGAGTATTTTCCGGTTTATAAGCCTGAAAAACGGTACTGTCAGTTTCATTGAATAATTGGAGCCGGGTACGGGAATAATATTTCCGGGGTGTCTGTTGGGAGGCTGTGTGGGAAGTACTGTCCATAAAAAAACCAAATTCCACTTGGCCATGTGGTGCACCGGGTGTCGTGTCGTTTTTCATTTTTTCCATCCGGTCTGTCAGATCTTCATTGATTGCTTGCTGAAGTGTTTCGTTGATAATTCTTCTGATTTGTTGTTTTTCTATGTTATAACTGTTCCATAACCAATATCCCTGGAAAAAGAATATTCCCAGGACCGATAAGGAAACGAAGATCAGTATAAGACGCATTTGTAATTTCATATTACAAATATAACTTGATTTGTCTTCGTTCATTCCGGTGGTAACACTAAATAACAGAAGAAGGCAATGTGGTAACGGTTTGATTAGGGGGCTCTTTCTATATTTGTATTGTCTTAAACGAAAGAATAATATGAAGAAGATACTGGTTTTATTATTGCTATTGCCTGTTGTCGCATCTTATGCTCAGGAAGGACAGAAGATTAATGCCGGTTTCAAATATTTATTCGGTTGGCATTACACATTGAGCCAAATAGGTAATCCTGGAGTTATTGCCGCTGATATCGGATATGAATTTGATTTTGTCCCTTTCTTTGGGGTTAATGCTGGTTTTGGTGGAGGTGGTTTTACACAGCGAGTTGGGTTGGGAGGATTAAGAGGGGATAATTTAGTCTATAAAGGTTCTTTTTTTTCTCTTCATATCGCTCCGAAGTTTTATTTGCCAATTAAATACGAAGAAAAAATTGACCGTTCCCATTATATCTTTATTGAAAATAAATTTGCTTACAACCGACTGAATTGGAATTTCGATCGTTTGGCTAATAAGGGGCAATCTATTCATCACGAATTTGAATATGTGATAAAGGCTGGTTATCAGTATCCGGTAGGTCGTTCTTTTTCTATAGCCGCTTGGTTGGGATATAGTACGTTGGATTATTATAAATCAGGAATTGTTGAATCTGATAAGAAACTGAAAACATCGACTCCTATAGAAATAGGGATTGGTTTTAGTTATATTTTTAAATATGGGAAGAAAAATATTTAGTAATCCTGAGTTTTTTAGGGTTATGTATAGATATTTTTTCCTTTCCTTAATTTTCGGCGTAGACTTGTATCGAACTCAGCCCGATTACAGTATAAGTGATTCGTTTGATATATATCAAACGCAAAGAACACATATATGCTTTATTCATTTGATAATTGTTCTTTATTCGTTTAATATATATTGAAAGAATAAAAGAAAGGGAAGTCGTGTCCTGAAATAAGTTGACAAAAACCTAAAGTAATCGTATTGTAGAATCGAAAGATTTGAGTTGTATCGGTAAGTGAGGAATATTATTTCAGTCTTCTTTGTGCGTACATTATATAACATTGTCTCCGGTAAAAAAATAAATGAAAAATAGTTTGTAAAAAGTTTGGAGCGTATGTAGTAATCTACTACTTTTGCACCCGCAT
>NZ_QSDP01000109.1:0-21953 GCF_003463685.1 Parabacteroides sp. AM58-2XD | reverse complement strand
ATTTTATATATAAAGTGCCACCATTTTCTTTTATAATATTGAGACTCTAACATATCAAAGTGCCACCATTTTCTTTTATAATATTGAGACTCTAACATATCAAACGTATTCATCTGATAATAAGTTATTTGACTCAATGATCCTATAGATGTTCTAGGATACAATCCACTATTCTGATATTGGTGAATAAAACCAAGCCTTTCCTCTGGAAAATAATGCCTATTCTTATACTCCAAAGGCCAACCTGTAAGATCCTGCTTTTCAGGACTCACACCAGATAAAAAACGTTTCCTATGAAACATTTCCTTATCGTAAGTAGCATACAAATCATCAAAAGACTGAAATGCAGACTTTCCATATCTAATTTGAGCCGTATTTATATCCGTACTACCTAATGCACCCTGCCCGTCCATAACATATTTTGGTCCACTAAAATTTTCCACATACTCACCATCAAACCCAAAATAATCAAGAGCATCCTGTTGCCAAACACCTCCTTCTGCCGTATATTTCCCTGCAGAAAAATCTTTAAACACACTTTGATTTGACTTGAATCCTTTTCCTTTAAACATATTCTTCATATTATCAGATGTTAATGTAGCAAAAGAAGCACCAGAGACACATCCCCATAATAAACCTTTTCCTACACTTGTACCCCACAAAGCAGCATCTAAACTTCCGACTAATGCACCTTGGGCAGCTCCAAGACCTACATTTGCAGCAAAACTCATTCCAGCTCCACCTATTGGCGCCATTAGCCCACCTACACCTCCTGTTATGGCACCTTTCCAAGCTCCATTCCAGAAATTCTGTCCTTGTATTGCACTTTTTACACCTCCACCAACTGCTCCTACCGCTGCACCTACAATCATTGCATCCAAAAAGATCCCAAAGCCGGGTATCAAAGCTGTAAAAAGAAACTCTCCCGTTGGATCTTTATACGACAACGGATTATTCAACGCATACGCATACCCATTATAAGACTGCGTAAAATCAGGCACCTGAATAATAGGATCCGGGCTTAAGAAACGTCCCAATACCGGATCATACAAACGGGCATTCATATTAATCAGACCGAACATCTCCAAATGCTCATGGCCAGTAAAGCCACGATCAAACTTCATCTCCGGCAGATTTGAATATTTACTCCAGTCAGAGACATCACGCCTGCGTCCCCAAGCATTAAAATTCAAACGTTGCACTTCTACACCTGATGCATTAGTTATCAACCAGGGAGAACCCAAATGGTCATTATGATAATAATACATACCGGCATCGGAGGTTCCCTCCGTATAAACGGCTGCTATTTCTCCTCCGGCATAAATATAGTAATTTTTACGAGTTGTTGAACCTTTCTGTATCTCTTCATAAGGACCAGAATAATATTTAGTAAATACAGTCGAATTATTTTCTACATATTGACTTTTTATACGACTATTCTCGCCATTATAGATTATCGTATATTTTTTGTCGGATTCTTTTATTTCTATAGGAAGACGCACACTGTTATATTTAACCGACAAATTGGTATTCGTCAATCCCATACTCTTACTGGGAGACACATTCCTGACTGCATGAGGATGATTTGCATCATATTCATACGTCCCGGCATCCCATTTATAGGTAATATTACCATTAGCGTCATATTCAACTCCGTCAACCAACCGATTCATATTATCATAGGTAAAATCATCTCCCTGCAATTTAATCAAATCTTTTCTGTTTCTGATATTTCCACGCGAATCGTTATTCTGGTAACCTATGTTTAATAAAGGTGTAGTCCCTTTTAAGGCACGAATTGATGTAGGTACACCTATCGTATTATAAGTATAACTACCCTGCATACCATTTCCTAAATTTACAGACAAAACCTGCCCTTTGGCATTTTCATCACTTTTCTGCCAGACTGTCGTAGCACTCGGTTGCCAGATTATTTTATAAAGGTCACCATTGGTATATTCATATTTTATTGACTTCGAGTTTGGGTAAGTCATCGTTTCCAGTTGTCCTTTGGTATTATAACTGTACGAAAATTGGAAAGATTTGTTCTCTACCGTTTCTGTTTTCGATTCCAATCGTCCATAATCACCATACGTGTATGCAGTTTTAACACCACCATACACCACCGAACCAACCTGTCCTTTATACTTCGAATCATAAGTATAGGAAAACGATTCCTCATCCCCCCTTTTATAGGTCTTTAGCAAGCCATTATTATCATACACATATTCTTCTGTTTCGCCTCTGGCATCCGTCTGCATCTTCAAATTACCCCATCCGTCATATGTATAAGATATTATTCCGGCATTCGGATCTTTCAATTCGGTACGGCGCCCCAATAAATCATAACTGATAGTAGAAAAAACAGAACCACAAACCACTTTCACCGGATCACCCGACGGACCATAAGTATAAGTGATCTTACCACCCGAATCCGTTACAGACTTTAACCTCCCGGCTGTATCCGTCTCCCGGACAGTCGTATATCCCTTAGTTCCATCATTGATTGTTGTCTGATTTCCTGAATAACTATATGTTATTGTTCCCAAAGGAGTCACTAATTTACTTATTCTGCCATAATTATCATATTGACTGGTATGATATTGAATTGCAGACGAAGTGCTTCCCGAAAAATAGGGCTCAGACATTTTTATAGCACGTCCCAAAGCGTCATACTCCGTCACTGTAAGAACCTCCTTGTCTGAGAAATTCTTATAACCGGATTGAATCTCATGCCCTAAAGCATCATACCAGTTTTTAACGACCTGACCGTCACCAGCCGTTTGTGTTCGAAGAATTACAGATTTTGAAGGATTACCATTCGTCCATGTCCAACTCGTTAAAACATTATTTCCCGGTGAAGAACTGGACGTCTGCGTCTTGATTTTTCCGAAACCATCATAAGTGTAAGTCGACTTATCACCGTTAATATCCGTATGAGAAGACATCAAGCCTGATACTGGTTCATAAATAAAAGACTCGACTTGTCCTAATACATCCGTATGAGTATCTACAAAACGCCCATTTACATATTTATAAGATTCCACACGGGAGGTATTACCTACCGTTTTAGTTTTTGTTGCGACATTCCCATATTCATCATATGTATAAGTGACCACCGATTTATAAGCAGTCTGATTAGGCTCAACCGTTTGCGTATGCAACAACCCTGTTGTGCTGTAATAACTATAATCGACCGTATTTGTTTGCGAACTGCTATTAACCGTACTGACACTCACACTTCGTGTTAATAATCCTATAAGCCAGTCTGCTGTATTATTACTATATGTATTTGTTACTTTTTGTACATCTCCATTACCATACGTTGCAGTCTGAGTCAACAAATTTCCATAATCATCATAAGAATAATTTGTTGTTACTGTTTGAATAACCTTATTTGCAGTCGGTTCATAAGTTTGTTCCGTTACTGAAGTTGGTTGATATACAAATGTCCCGTACGCATTTGAAGGCTTCGTTAAAGTATTTGTATAGTTTGTTTGTGTCAATTTTCGGTTCGTCGGTGTGTAGATTTTTTCTATACTTTTAACTGCTGCTTGATAATAAGTATCTGAAAAACTCTGTGTAATCGTCGTTTTAACAGAAGTACTTAAATCATTCATTATTGTCTTTGTAAACCCCAGAAAGCCACGTCCCCGTTTAAATACTTTTGCATTCTCATAAGTATATGCAATACTGTTCGTCCCCCCGATACCATTACTTATACTAACATCCGAAACCAGTTTAAAGGGAGCAGTAAAAGACAAGCTATCATACCCGGAAACAGTTGCACTCCCTCCTACAGGCGGAGTTTTTGTATATATGGAAGTATCCGGCATTTTTTTATAGGAAATAGACGTCACATTCCCATGAGAATCTGTTGCTGATTTCAGTAAATTAGAAAACTCGGCATTCGGCATATACAATTGATACCCTTTCCATGAATTAGGTGCGGACGTTACTAAAAAGCCTAATTTACCATCGCCTCTGGTATCCAACGGGAAAAAGTTCCATTTATCGGACCCGTATGTACTCACGCTGGAATATTCCTTAAAATTACGCCCGTTATCATATCCTATAAAACATTTGAGAGCACTTAAATTTTCCGAAGATTTATCAACGGCAAAAAAATCATCATTTCCGTCACCATTCAAGTCACATACATAAATATCTTTAGAATAAGTATTAAATTTCTTAGGAAAAGAATAACTTTTAAATCCGGAACCGGTAGATAACAACGTTTGCCATTCACTCCATTCCATATCGTTCCAACCAGTCAGCAATAAATCGATTTTCCTGTCTCCATTAAAATCGCCAAAACTTATTTTATGCTTTTTATTCGGAAAGGTTCCGGTACGGCTTCTATACAATGAACCGGCTCCGTTATTTTCCATATAGTCGTAACCATCGTCACGAAAATTAATCACTTCAGCCAAACCATCGCCATTAAAATCCCATACTTCCACCTGATCCCAATTCATCTCTGAAAGGATAGTACCCGTTTTAATTGTATTAAACGCAGTCAATGTCCCGCCAGAATAGCCGGACATACAAATTTTATAATCCACAGAGCCATTCTTCTCCTTATAATACACAAACAAGTCCATAGCACCATCCCCATTAAAGTCCGCTACACGAACTCCATGAGGGCGTGATTCAGTTGTAATAGCAGGTACCGGCCCTGCCGTAAATCCATTCCCCGTACCATAATAAACAAAATAATTATAGTAAGTAACAGATGCCCTATTTTCGGATGTCTGATTTATTAACGTATCTGACAATGAAGTTGAAGGCGGATCGTTCCCGTCAAGAGATTTTGCAACCGTCTCCCGGCACGCCAGAAAGTCTGTAATACCATCTCCATTATAATCACCGGGAACCGGCTCCTTATATCTTTCAGGAAGAGTTCCACTCCCCGAATAAGTGAACTTATTTCCATCTGTATCCGCCAAAAACAATTTCCAGCCTGTCCAATCGGCATCTTCCATCGGCGTTGCTAAAAGATCAGTCCTACCGTCACCATTATAATCTCCCAAAGATATATAGGCTTTATTGATGTAGTTCATGGCACTCGACGATTGATCGTATACCACCTGTTTGTGCTTAAAATCAGTATTTTTATACCAATTGAATACTATCGGTTTTAAAGTTTCATTATTCTGACCGGTAACTGTAATTTTTGACAAAAGATATGTAAAATCATTTCCGTCATAATTATAAGTCATGGTATATCTACGATAAAGCTCTGCTCCATAATAAATTCCGATTTCACTTAACAGTTTAGTTTCCTCAAATTCACTTCCTGCTATATAGTTCAAGTTAACATCATAATTTCGACTCGTATAAGCAAACTTCACTGAACAATAAGGAGCACGGTTTGTACTTCCCGTATAGCCTGTATAATCAATCTGTTTTAAACGGATTTCTCCGTTGTCATCATTTTTTTCGTATGTATACGTATAATAATTCCCTATACGATCTTTTACTTTATTGAGCATCCAGAATGCCACCTGATCTTTATGAGCTCCCTGAGCATATAATTTAGAATCAGATGTATTACCGTATTCCATAATCAAACCCTCTTTTGTCTTTACCTCAAAATAGGCTGAAGAAGTATTCGGTGATACGATTTTTATTTGAGAGTAAGGATTCATTTCCGTTCGGTATTGATTCGTCGAGGCATTATACATCAAACGATTACCATCCAACATATATTTATCTGTATTATCAAACTTTATATCACTGATATAACCATTATGAAAAACAGTTGTATTGGCACGCGTAATAGAAGATATAGCAGACAGTGAAAAACCCTTTCCCATAACACCATCTCCAGAAAAGCTGTTATAGACAATGGAAATGTCCGGTTTTAATCCAGCCGTTCCAGGAGGTAGATCAACCGGTATATTATATGTCGCATTTCCAACCGGACCAATATCGAATGAACCGGATAAGTTCGATGTATTCTGAGCTAACCCTTCCCAAGAGACAAAGATTAGTAATATATATAAAACGTATTTAGCCATAATATATGTCGAAATAATTAAAGGTTTGAATCCACTACATTTACTTGTCGCATAATCCGATTTCCAGATTCATCATAAAAAAACTCAAATATCAGTCGAGTCGGTTCTACTTTTATATTCAATGTTCCCCCCAAATTTGTTTCAAATAGTCCATTTAACGTTACATACCCTGGAGCTATAAGAGTTAAATTGCCACTCTTCGTTACCGTTACATTCCGTACGGCAAGAGTATCACAACCTAAAACAGAGACTACAGAAGCTACAGTCTTGTTTTCATACAAATTAACACAAGAAGAGGCATAAGCTACTGAAGAACGATCAATTTGTTCAACTCTCAAACTATCTTGTCCTGTTTTATATATACTATCCTTCGATTCTTTCCCCCCTTCTTTTAGGTCTCTGGCAAATACAATATCCACAAAACAAAATAAGAAGAAGGCTGACATACATAATTTCACATATATCATAAATGTATATTTTATTTTCATAGGAAAATCAATTAACAAATTTCTTCAATGTATCCGCTTTCTGTCCATCCACATACAAGGCATAGACGAAAGTTCCATAACCAATCTCTGAAGGATTGATATCCACAATATCATTGGCAATAGTCAGTGTAATTTTCTTTACCACCCTTCCAGAGATATCGAACACCTGCAAATACGCATTACTAAAAGTAGACGGCAACGTATAAGAAACAGATGCACCGGCTCTATTATATAATTTTGCACCTTCTACCATATCTGGATTGCCGGTAGATGTTGAACGCAATGTAGATTTCGTTTCTACAGACAGTAAACTTTGTAACATCTCTATCTCATTTTGTTGTTCCTGGATAGTAAGCCGCATTTCGTTGATACTTTCAACCAATAAAGGAATAAAGCCGATATAATCAATAGATTTTACACCATCTTCATCCGTTTTACCAATTCTGGCAAAACTTTCTCTACATCCTGAGCAAAAAACCAATTCTTTTACGAGATGCCTCTTCTGCTTCCTTGCGGTCAATCACATTTTGAAGCTGTTTGTCTCTGTTTGCTTTCTCAATGGAGGCTGCATCCATGGATGTTTGCATATCTGATGCATTTTCTTGTATACTTTGTTCCTCAGTAAACTTCGATTTATCAGGCTCACGATATTTGTTTATTTCGGAAAGCTTATAATTATAAGTCACTCCACTCACATGGGACAGAAGATCCAACGGATTTTGAAGCGACTGAACATTTTCTTTCAACCGGGCATCAGAAGTTATATCGACTCCGTTCACACGTAGATTCGTATTAAATACAAAATTACTGTTGGAAGCCGGATTATAATAAGCAATAATATTACTGGCCTGTCCGCCTCTGGTTAAATAGATTCCGTTTTTACCATGCAACCACAGTTGATCAGAATCAGTAGTGCCATATTCTCCTATAAAAACATTCCAACCATTATACGGAAATTGTCCAAAATCACCAAATGTCAATTTCGATCCTGAACGCATATCGCCATGAGGTCCAAAAACCTGCATTGTTGTTACATTTAGTGGGTCCTCACCATCTAATCGTAAAGTTCCCACTTGTACACGACCATTCTGCAAAACCCGCAACTGTGCTTTAGAAGTAATTGACAAACAAGATATTAAGATAATTAATAAATATAACTTTGTTTTCATAATGCTCTTACTTATTTTAAGTTTGTATTTGTATAAATTTAATGTTTACATGATTTCTTCAATAAATACTAAATGTCCCATATAACTCTTTGCCCTGATCATTCTTAAAAGTAAGCGTATAGTTACCTTTTTCGAATTGATCCAGATTTATCGAAGTGTTACCCCTCTCCGAAACTGTTTCCATTTCATTATAAATGACTGAGCCTTGAGCATTGCTGATCGTAACCTGCACCTCCCCTAGACCACATAAATAACTGATATTCAAAGTACACTCTTCCTGAAAAACGGAGATCGGTTGTGAAAGGCTACGCTTTTGCGGAGTTGACAAACTCCCTTTTAACCATACACGCGACGATGCTGTAACTGAGCAGAGTTCATAACTATTCACATCAAATGTTCCAACCATACTGTGAGAACTCAAAATACTTCCCATAAGCAGGATAATGCTACATACTGTTTTTTACTGCCTTCATAGACTCTGGTATTATATTAAACAATCTTGGTTATTTATCTCAGAGGTAAAAGTATATACACGGATAACCATAGGCAAGGCCATATAACTTTTCCAGGCAAACAATCAAACGAATAAGCTACATTTCAACACTTTACAGCAATAGCCATATAACTTTATTTTCCAAAAGAAATCTGGTTTATCCTACCTTTTAAGCTTCTGGTCTAAAAAATCATTCAAATTGGCATAAGCCTCGATGCCCAATTTTTTCCGTATGGCAGAACGCTTCGTATTAATCGTGTTGATGCTGAGAGCTAGGATGAAAGATGTTTCTTCCGTAGAAAAACCAGAATATGTTAAACAGATAATACGGAATTCTATTTCTTTTAATTGAGGAAACTGCTCTTTCAGCTTAATAAAAAATCCATCGTGCAACTGGTTTATGACATCATACAGAACATTCCAATCCAAAACATCCTGACCATAAACTATATCATTAAACTTTTTAATCCAGAACTCATTCTTATGAGTTTTTTCATTCTTCAGGTAAAGTTCAAGACTAGAGGCTTTCTTCATAACATTAAAATGATGAAGCAAATATGTACGGAACGATTTTTCTTTCTCATTAAATGACTTTTCTTTTTCATTCATTGTTGCAGATAAATTTGTTAGTTGACGCATTTTATCTTCCAATTCAGATATCTTTATCAAACGCGAACAATATAATCCATAAGAAATTTTTCCGATACAAATAATAATTACAATACAGAATACTAAAGCAATGAGTATATAAGTCCTATCCAATTTTAACTGAACATTGTGCATTCGGACTTTTTCATAGTCGTATTTCTTTTGAAGATTCAATAACTTATTATCCAGATTGGCATCCATTTGCTGTAAAAGATTATCTGAATAGATTTTATGATATTCCAGTGCTTTCAAATAATTTCCTTGATACTCTTCATTCTCTGACAGAGTTTGGTACAAATTGGTTTTAGTATACAAATCTTTTATACTATCCTTCCGTTGCATCAAATAATTCATATAGACTTTAGCAGAGTCCGGTTGATGATTTTCAGTATACAGATCCGACAAAAGAGTATATATTTTAATTAGCCCGTCAGAATCAGGCTCATGCAACAAAGCTTCCTTCAAATAATACTCAGCTTTCGACAAATCTCCTTCTCTACCATATAATACCCCAATATTTTGCAAGACACAAGCTTTCTGTTCCTTCAATTTTTCCCTTTCGACCAGAAGTAAACATAAGTTATAATAATACATAGCGCTGTCTAGTTTCTCCAAATACTGGAAACAATCACCGATTTGTATATAAGAAATGGCCTCATTCTTCACATTTCCTGCCTGTATATCAAAAGCTGCCGATTCATGGAAGTAACGCACCGCAGTCTCCGGATCGGACTGATCCAGTAAAACAAAACCAATAGCATTATTTATCAATGATTTAAGATTCAGATCATCTATCTTTTCGGCAAATTTCAATGCCAACTGATAATTCTCCATCGCCTCCTTCAATCTGCCAAATTCCTTAAAATAGCATCCGCAATAATATGAGGCCAAAGCGATGTTATAAGCATTACCATCTTTCATATATGATTCTTTCACCGAAAAAATGGTAGAATCAGTGGTAATATCCTGCCCGGATTTATATTCTGCCTGTATTTTTAATAAGATATAACGGTTAAATATATCCGGACTCAAATTCTCCGGATATATAATTGTTTGTAACACGGACAAAGCACTATCAGGATCAGCATCAAGCAAAGATTCTGATTCGGATAATATCATATCATTTTTTTCCGGTCTACAGGAAATGCATAATAAGATATGAATAAATGAAAGTAGTAGTATATATTTTTTCATGCTATTTCCCATTTTATGCAGGCAGTGTGTTAATGATCACATTTTCTGCACCTAATCTTTTGCCAGCAAATACATCACCTTATTCCGATAGCCCACCTTGACGAGTACACCTTCCTCCACGAACTTCTTCAGATCTATTTCCGCCCGGTAACGGCTACAACCAAATTCTTTAGCATAAGCACGCGGAGTCACACTTTCCCAATCTTTCATGTATTTCAACAATTTATCTTTTCGTGTTTCCCAGTTATCAAGTTTCTTTTTATCTTTTTCAAACTCCAGATCGATTTTTCTTAACTTTTTTCGTAGAGAAGTGGAACAACGGTAATTAATTCCATCTACGTAAACCGTTCCCTTGTTTCCGTTTTCTTTATTCGGAGTAGTTTTCAATGATGGCGAGAAATACCCCAGATCATCCAACTCGATATGGCAGCCATCCTCTAGGGCCAGTTCGACCACCCAGGCAAATGAATCCAATACACTTTTGACTTCTGCCGACGACACAGCAGAACGTTCGCTTATCAACCTGCAAACTTTTTCCAGATTATAAGTTCCCCTGCTGATCGCACGGGCATGTGTCAACCGCATGCCTTTACGTCCATTGGGCTTCGGCGTGTAGTAAGCTTTAAATTTTATTGACATGGTATTATTTATTTGGTTACATACTCTTTTCATCTATATGCCTTACTAATTTGAATTAGTACGGCAGGTAATCAATGGTTGATAATCCTCGGCCGTTTGGCTCACAATTATCGACCGATTGGCACATAATTATCAACCAAACGGCCGACAATTATCAGCCGCTAAATCCATTAGCATCAAAGATACAACAGAAAGGGAGAAATTATTCTCCTGAACGCTTATATTTTATTGTTTCCCACGTATTCTCTTTAACACACACGAAAATTTTCTCATCGACATCCTCTTATTAGACCTTAATAAGAATTAATAATTCTGATTATCGCAATATATTTCTTACTTTTGCAAGTTAGAAATCATAGGTATACTATAAGAAGTAGCATGGAAAAGGAGAATAATCCCATATATGAACGCAATACGCTGGAGTTTGTAACTGTAGCGCTAGAATTTTGTACATTTGTTGAAACAGCCGGACAAAACGGCCTTTTTGATTTTATAGATAAAGGAATCAAGCTGTTACCTCTGCTCTATCTGAAGGCGACACTATTACCGGAAGCGGAAGTGGACGACGAAGATGACGAACCGGAACTGACTGTTACGGAAGATATGTACGAAGCCGTGCGGACCCGTATTGCCGCCCTGCTGGGAGAAAAAGACTCTTACCTGGAGACATTTCATCCGGATATGCAATATAGCGACACGCCAATCGCTGCATTTGTTTCGGAAAACCTAGCGGATGTTTACCAAGACACAGGAAATTTTGTTTCACTTTTTCGACAGGGAAATGAGGAAGTCATGCTTCAGGCTATTGCTTTATGCCGCGCCAATTTCCAGGAGTTCTGGGGACAGCAACTCTTAAATGCACTGAAAGCGCTTCACGCTATCCGTTACAGCGATGAAGAAATTATTGAAACGAACGAGGAATGATGACACAATACACACACACAATAACAAAAGAAGAGATATCACTTCTTGAAATAGAAGAATTTCCGGGACGGATCCTTGTTATCGACACCGAAAAGGATGCCGATAAAGCCGTCAGCTATTTAACCCAGTTCGAAGCGGTTGGCTTCGATACGGAAACACGTCCCAGTTTTAAAAAGGGGACACGCTATAAGATTTCGTTGATGCAGATTTCGACAGATGAGGCTTGCTTCCTGTTCCGGTTGAACAGAATCGGTATTCCGCAATCGCTTGAAGATTTTCTGGTTAACGATAAAATATTAAAAATCGGGTTATCCCTGCGCGATGATTTCGGTGCCATGCGGAAGCGGACGGATATCAAACCGGCCAACTTTCTGGATTTGCAGAATTATGTGGGACAATTCGGTATCGAGGATGTCAGCCTGCAAAAGATCTACGCGATCCTTTTCGATAAGAAAATATCGAAAGGCCAGCGCCTGAGCAACTGGGAAGCCGATGTGCTGACCGAACAACAAAAGAAATATGCAGCCCTGGACGCCTGGGCTTGTCTGAAAATTTACAACCAATTGAATCAAGATAAATAAGAATGAACTATTGTAAAATCTTTCTCAAACCGAAAAAGGAAGAATCGTTGTTGCGCTTCCATCCGTGGGTGTTCTCCGGAGCTATCCAAAGCATTGAAGGGAATCCTGAAGAGGGCGACCTGGTAGAGGTGTACGGAACGAACCAGCGTTTTCTGGCTATCGGCCATTATCAGATAGGCAGCATTGCCGTACGTATCTTATCGTTCAAACCGATTACGATCGATGCGGATTTCTGGGTAGAACGTATCCGCGTGGCTTATGCTATTCGCCGCGAACTGGGACTGGCAGGTGTGGAAAACAATAATACTTTTCGCCTGATTCATGGGGAAGGAGATAATCTTCCGGGACTCGTTATCGACATGTATGCCCATACGGCTGTTATGCAGCGCATTCGGTCGGTATGCATTATGCCCGCCACGAAATTGCCGAAGCGTTAAAAACGGTACTGGGAGATACTTTACAGAACATTTATTATAAATCGGAAGCGACTCTTCCTTATAAAGCCAATCTCGGCAGTGAGGACGGTTACCTATATGGCGGAGAAGTAGAGGATATTGCAACAGAAAACGGACTGAAGTTCTGTGTGGACTGGCAGAAAGGCCAAAAGACCGGTTTCTTTGTGGACCAGCGCGAAAACCGTTCTTTGCTGGAGCGGTATGCCAAAGGTCATTCGGTGCTGAACATGTTTTGCTACACCGGAGGATTTTCGTTCTATGCGATGCGTGGCGGTGCCGAAGTGGTTCATTCGGTAGACAGTTCGGCCAAAGCGATTTCACTGACAAATAAAAATGTGGAATTGAACTTCCCTGGCGACCTGCGACATAAGGCTTTTGCCGAAGATGCCTTCAAATATCTGGAAAAGATGGGAAGTAATTACGATCTGATCATTCTGGACCCGCCAGCCTTTGCCAAGCATAAGAACGTGCTCCGCAATGCTTTGCAAGGATACCGTAAACTGAACGCGATCGCTTTTGAAAAGATTAAACCGGGAGGTATTTTATTTACTTTCTCCTGTTCGCAGGTTGTCAGTAAAGAGAATTTCCGCCTGGCCGTATTCAGTGCCGCAGCACAATCCGGACGTAGCGTCCGTATCCTGCATCAGCTGACGCAACCGGCCGATCATCCGGTCAATATTTACCATCCGGAAGGGGAATATCTGAAAGGACTGGTTTTATACGTGGAATAAAAAAAATTGTATTTAATAAAAAAGGGAGCCATTTTTGACTCCCTTTTTCCATGACCAAAATCTATATGGTAACCGACATTTCTGTCAATTATAAGATACCTTGCGCCATCATAGCTTTTGCAACCTTCATGAAGCCGGCCACATTTGCACCCTTCACGTAATTTACAGTTCCGTCAGCCTGTGTTCCGTATTTTACACATTGTTCGTGGATAGACTTCATGATGCCTTTCAGCTTTTCGTCTACTTCTTCTCTTGTCCAGCTCAGCTTCATTGCATTCTGAGTCATTTCCAGACCTGATACGGAAACACCACCGGCGTTAGCAGCCTTACCCGGAGCATACAGGATCTTAGCTTCCAGGAATGCATCGATAGCTTCCGGAGTAGAAGGCATGTTTGCACCTTCCGATACAGCGAAACAACCGTTAGCCAACAATGTCTTGGCATCGTCACCGTTCAATTCGTTCTGAGTTGCACTCGGCATGGCGATGTCACATTTTTCGCCCCAGGGACGGCCACCCTGAACATATTTGCAGCCATATTTTTCTGCATATTCGCGGATACGTCCACGATAGAGGTTCTTCAATTCCATGATATAATCCAGTTTCTCACGGTCGATACCGTCCGGATCATAGATATAACCGTCAGAATCAGACATAGTAATCGGTTTAGCACCCAGTTCGATCAGTTTTTCAACCGTATACTGAGCAACGTTACCCGAACCTGAAACAGCAACCACTTTACCTTTAATGTCGATGTTACGAGTCTTCAGCATTTCCAGCAGGAAGTAAACGTTACCGTAACCTGTTGCTTCCGGACGAATCAGTGAACCACCGAATTCGATACCTTTACCAGTGAATGTACCTGTGTTTTCGCGGGCCAGCTTTTTGTACATACCATACATATAAGCAACTTCACGTCCGCCAACACCTATATCACCGGCAGGAACGTCTGTATCCGGACCGATATGACGCCACAATTCCATAACGAAAGCCTGGCAGAAACGCATGATTTCAGCATTTGATTTGCCACGCGGGCTGAAGTCGGCACCACCTTTACCACCACCCATCGGCAGTGTAGTCAATGAGTTCTTGAAAGTCTGTTCGAAAGCCAGGAACTTAAGGATCGATTGATTTACAGAAGCATGGAAACGGATACCGCCTTTGTACGGGCCGATCACGTTGTTATGCTGGATACGGTAACCCATGTTTGTCTGTACCTGTCCTTTATCGTCTACCCATGTTACACGGAATGAGAAAATACGATCAGGAATACAAAGACGTTCGATCAGGTTGCTCTTTTCAAATTCAGGATGTTCGTTATAGGCTTCTTCAATTGTGCCTAAAACTTCAGCAACTGCCTGATGATACTCGGGTTCGTTAGGAAATCTTCTCTTTAAGTTGTCTAAAACTTCATTTGCCTTCATAAGAACTGTTTATTTAGAATGTTATACCAATTTGCTAGTTAGCGTTCTTCTTTTAAGAACGTCGCAAAGGTAAGCCATTTTTTCAAACCAGCAAATATTTGAAAGAAAAAATGATAAAAAAATATCGAAATGATATTTTAAAGAGGCAAACGTGACTAAATGTCACTCATTTCTACGTTTTATGTTTTTATAGACAGGAACGAACACAATGATAGCGGACGCCACCAGGGCAAAAACCACATCAAAGGTTATCTTTTCACTGTAAACAAGCAGCATGTAGGCCAAAACACCCCATAAAAGAGTGAGACACACCGCCTGACTATTTGTTATCTTTCTACGGGCCATCGGTTACATTTTTTTAGTTAGACGAGATTTGTGATCCAAAAAAGATCAATAATACCAAAAACACAGCAATAATCACAAATAAGATGACAATTTGCTTCTCTAACGTGTAATTACGAAGAAAAGGGATATGACGGGCCCATCCGGCTACGACCTGTATCTGCTCTGGTTCTTCATCCTCTGAGGGGATTTCATATCCGTTGGCTTCCATAATCTGCATAGCCTGTTCCACATCGCTTTCCAAAAGTTCCACACGGATACCTCCCACATCCGTAAGTCCCATAACCTGAGTTGTATATTCATTTCTTACATAACATACAACTCCGTTGGCTTGCAATAAAGAGGCCAGTCCCTGAGCTTGTTCCACATATTGAAACCGGGCTATTTCAACCATTTTATCCTCGACCTTATCCATAATTTGACTTTTTTACAAAGAAAAGGATTTTGACTTACATGAGCAAGTTTTCAGCAATACCAGTTGCCTGCCGGATACGGTCGGCCATGCCGATACCACCTTTCATATTACCGGCCAGTATCAGTCCGGGATAACGTGCCTCCAACTGATCGATCGTAGCAAAACGTTCGCCGCTGCTCAGGCCATACTGCGGTATTGCATGCGGGTGGCGAAAAATACGGATCATATCCGGTTGCACCTGAATAGGAAATTTCAGCATTGCATGAAATTCATGTGTGATCAGCCCCTTTAGTTCATCATCGGTTAAACGGGTCAGTTCCGCCCGCTTGACGCCACCGATAAAGAAAGAAAAGAGCGCTCCTTCTTTCGGTGCGCGATTATCGAAACAGGCAGCCGGGAAAAGAATCCCCAGCACATCTTTCTTTTCGCAGGAAGGGACCAATCCGCCAAAAGCGTTAAAACGCAAACTCCCGGTATTACGAATGCCGACACTCGCCTGTATTACCGGAGCATATTGCAGATTACTGATCTTATCCATATCTTCCCGGGAAATGAACGGCAGCAGGTCAGGCAAGGTATAGGCACCGCTCGTCGTTACGACCTTATTGGCATGCATAAGTTGTTCGCCTTCGGAAGTTGTATAAGTAGCCAGCCAGCCTTTTTCAGACGGACGGACCGTCACACCGGAAGCCGACAAGGTGATATTTCGGGAACCGATAGCCTCTGCCATCGCTTTCGCCAGATTCTCCAAACCACCGGCAGCGGAGAAAACCTTTTTGGTTGCCAACCGGTCACGCTCTGTTTTAGGCAGCCGGGCTTTGGCAATCGTGCCTTTGATAAATCCTCCGTATTGCTGTTCCAGGTTATACAATTTAGGTAAAGCATAACGGGTAATAAGTTTCAGCGGATCGCCGGCATAAACACCGGAGAGGAACGGGTCTATGGCATAATTCAGGAATGACTTTCCCAAACGGCGGGCAGCCAGTTCACCGACCGATTCATCGGGATTCGTACCTTTTGCCCGGAAAGGTTCGCCCAGGATACGGAATTTATCACCGAGGGTAAACAACGGGGTTGTTATTGCACTGAACAAGCCGGAAGGTAATGCACAGAAAGAGTTTCCTTTCCAGATCAGGCGGCGTTTGGCCTCTTCATGGGCCGTTTCCAATTGGCAGGCAGGCGACAAGGCTTCAAACAGTTCGGCGACCTCGGGATAGGATATCACTCCGGTATTCGGTCCGCTTTCAAAAACGAACCCGTCTTCACGGAATGTATGTATTTGCCCGCCTACCCGGTTACTACATTCCAGGATATGTACCTGTTTTCCTCCGCGGGTCAGCCGGAAGGCGGTAGTCAGACCGGTCAGTCCGGCTCCGATAACCAGAATATCCGTATTATGTTGTTCCATATCAGACTGGTTTTGAAAATGATTTATTGGAATGAAGCATCAGTTTATCCAGCGAAGCGGCAACGTTACGGACAAAGAGAGCTCCGCCGGAAGTCATACGGATATGATTGTCGTCATACTCGATCAGGCCGTCGGCGGCAAATTCATTCAGACGATTGTCATTATAGGCAGTTGCCGATTTTACCTCTTCCGCAGACAGGGAGAAACGAGCGGCCATCTCCTGCCAGTCCAAAGAATAGTTACACATCAGCGTTTCGATCACCTCACGGGTAATCTGTTCGTCTCGGCTCAACTCATATCCTTTCGATACGGCAAACGTATCGTTTTCGATCCGTTCCATATATTGATTAATGTCCTTGCTGTTCTGGGTATAGGCGGTATTCAGCTGGCTGATTCCGGTCACACCGAAAGCATACACCTGTCCGGTTGTACGACGGGTACAATATCCCTGGAAGTTACGATGCAAACGGCCGTTCTTCAACGCCGTATACAATTCATCATCCTGCCGGACAAAATGGTCCAGGCCGATCGTCTTGTAACCGGCTGTTGACAAAAGTTTCTTTGCCGATTCATACATGCGGCTTTTCTCCTCACTGGGCGGCAAACCGGCTTTTTCCAGGATAAGTTGCTGTTTGTTCACCCAAGGGACATGGGCATACGAGAAAGTAACCAGGCGGTCAGGACACAGAACTGCCGCCCGCGTAATGGTTTCCGCAAAACTTTCGGCCGTCTGGAACGGCAAGCCGTAGATAAAGTCCATATTGATGCGTGCCCCTTTGCTACGGAGAATCTGAAAGATCATCTCCGCCGGCAACAACGACGGGCGGCGGTTGACTGTCTTCAACACCTTTTCATTGAAATCCTGCACGCCGAGGCTGAAGCGATTGAAACCCGCCTCCGTCAACGACTGCCAAGACTCTTCATCCAGATACCCGGGATGGCACTCGACGGCTATTTCGGGCTGGTCGATCGTTTCGAAGCCTGCCAACAAATGCTCGTTCAGTTCTCTCAGATAATACACAGGCATGGATGTCGGACTTCCCCCGCCATAATGTATCTGGGAAATCTTCCGTCCGGGAGCCAGCCGCGTCTTTACCAGTTCTATTTCTCTGTGCAACGCTGAGAAATAACGTTCTATCACGCCCCGCTTCATCATCGGGAATGAATTACACCCGCAATAATGGCAAAGATGGCGGCAGAACGGGATATGCACATAAAAAGAGATGTGTTCGGGCCGTGCCGTATTGGATGCCTCTATAGCCGATTCGTATTCCTTATTGGCAAACGCTTCCGTAAAATAGTTGGCCGGCGGATAACTGGTGTATCTCGGCACCGGCACATTATATTTCTGTAATAAATCCTGTATCATAATTATACTGTTTCTTTCTCTTTCCTGAATACGATCAATATATAAACCAACGACAAGGCCGCCAGGCTTACTTCAAAGAAAAACAAGCCGTGGTAGCCGGTATGATCGGCAATCTTTCCGCTCAATATCGCCATCACCATTCCGCTCAGATGGGTTATAACCGTCTGTATTGTAAAGTCCGTGCCTTCCCGTCCGGGACGAACACAATCCATCGCCGTTGTATAGACCACGATCGTTGCCATCCCATAGCTGCCCCAGAGCAGGGCAATGCCGGCATGCAAGAGTCCGAGTGTCGGAGTGACATAAGACAATCCGAGGAAATAAAGCGTGGCAAGCAATACAAACACGGCAAACAGGATACGTGCCCAATGCCGTCCGATGCGGCGCACGATAAAGCCCCCGACAAAAGAAAAGATGAACCCGAAAGAGGTCCCTATCACGCCACTCATCACCCCGATCTCTTTCATCGAGTATCCCAGGTCGACCAGGTAAGGCTTCAACATCGCCAACGTACCGATCAGGCCGGAATAATAAAGGAAAAGGAAACCGATCTGTTTCCATATATTCTTTTGGGTAAAGAAGTAAAAGACATCTGCTTTCTTCGCCCGTTCATGCGTATCTTTCGGTGCAATCTCCAGTCCGCGGTTGAACAGTAACGGCAATAAAGCGACAATCACAAACAAGGCGACACAAGGCAACAGGCTGTTCCATCCCAGCTGTTTGAACAACAGCAGCAACACGCCT
This sequence comes from Parabacteroides sp. AM58-2XD, assembly GCF_003463685.1. NCBI lineage: Bacteria > Pseudomonadati > Bacteroidota > Bacteroidia > Bacteroidales > Tannerellaceae > Parabacteroides > Parabacteroides sp. AM58-2XD. The sequence goes on along the minus strand of NZ_QSDP01000109.1, from coordinate 2,907 downwards.
CCCCCAATCATCGAGCCGCCGAAACTGCCCATCGACTGCATGCTGTTCACCAGGCTTTTGTCTTTCCGGCTAAAGGAAAGGACAGCCAGCGCATCGGTCGCAATATCCTGGGTGGCAGAAGCTACGAACGATACGATGATCAGGGCGATAATGGTATAGAAATCCGTTTTAAAATCGAGGAAAGCGACGGCAAAGATCAGGACGGCATAGATCAGTTCGGACAAGAATATCCATCGTTTATAATCGCCCGTTGTCCGGGCATGGCGATCCACCATCGGCGACCAGAGGAATTTCAGTATCCAGGGCAGCTTGATCAGTTGCAGCAAACCGATGGCAGATAAAGAAAAATTCTCCTGCCGCATCATTACCGGAATGACGGTAGAGAAAAAACTCATCGGAATGGTCTGCGCAATGTAGAGGCAGAAGAAGGTTCCGAGATTGAATATTTTGTTTTTTTGTTCCATTCGTTTTCTTTGTAATATGGTTTCCCATGTTGGGAAAGCACTTTTCATCCTTGTAAAGTCGTTTCCCACGTTGGGAAAGCATTTTTCATCCTTGTAAAGCCGTTTCCCAAGCTGCGAAAGCATTTTACACCCCTGTAAAGCCGTTTCCCAAGCTGCGAAAGCATTTTACACCTCTGTAAAGTCCCGGCGCATGCTGCGAAAGCATTTTACACTCGATTAAAATGCCACCGCTACACTTCCTCCGATCGTGAAAGGGCGACCCGCTTGTGCCAGACCTTTTCCCATCTCAAAATAAAAAGCGGTATATTGTGTGTTGGTGATATTCTTAGCCCAGATCGCAAAGGTAGCAAATCCTTTCGTTGCTGAAACCTTTCCGTTCAATTGTCCGTAAAAAGGTTGGGAAACAACGTTATCTTCTTTCCAGTATATCCGGCCCGCACCGGTAAAGTTCGCACTGATCAGGATGCGGTCGATATGGGAGCATGGATTCGAAATGGTATAATCGGCCCCGGCAGAGAAGGTATGCGAAGGGACCAGCGGCAGATAATTGCCCGAATAGTCATACACCTTGTCTTTCTTCTTGTCTGTATAATCCTTGAATGTGGCATGGGTAAACCCGTAATTTAACTGTACCATCAGTCCGTTGACCGGATTTCCCTGCAAACTGACTTCCACCCCTTTGCTTTCGCTCCGTCCCGCATTGTTCAGCATGGAACCTACCGTAAGCGACTGACTGATCTGCTGGTTTTTCCAGTTGATCCAGAAAAAAGCGATCTCGGCACGCAGGCGGTTATCGAGGAAAGGATGCTTGCCTCCCACTTCATAATTCCAACTGGTCTCCGGTCGGAAAGAGCGGTCTTCTTCCCGCTCGAAAGAGGTGTTGAAGCCACCGGTCTTATATCCTTTCGTTACAGTGGCGTAGATAATCCCGGAAGAGGGAAACATATATTGTAAGGCAAATTTAGGTGTAACCTGACTGAATTTAAGTTTGCTGTAAAAGGCATCCAACTCCTTACTCTCCTCCTCCGTATCTTTGAAGCTAAGATAATCGGTAGAAGCACGTTCGTAATCATAACGTATGCCGATCGTTGCGGAAAGGCCGTCGACCAGCAGGTCATCGAAGGTAGACTGATGATAAAAGGCTATTCCGTAGGTGGGTGTGTCGTACAACTTACGCGAACTGTAGGCAGCCGACAGATAATCCATTATCACCGTGTTATCTATTCCCTGCCAGAAACCGAAGGCGCCGAACAGCCATTTATACCGCCCGTCTGTCGTCGATTTTATATTAAACTCTTCCGAAAACATCTTCTGTTTCTGATCCTGTTTGGCAAAATAAATACTTGCCGGAGAAAAGTCCTGGTCGATCCCCTGATGATCCGACAGGTGCTGGAAAGCCGTTTTGCTGCTGAGACTGTATCCCGTACCTTTATATTCCACCGTCAGGCCGGTGGTAGACATGGCCCGTTTATAAAAACTGTAATCGTTGTAGTTGACGTCGCCCGGCCGGTGTGTCACCGAATCGCAGACGGCATATGGATAACCTCCTTGTCTGGAATTGTCATACGAACTCATCAAGCCGAGCGACAACCGTTCCGTCGGCTGCCATTCCAACCGGATACGGCCGGAGCCGCTTTTCAGGTCATCCGCTTTCTTATCGGTAAACAGATTGGTAAAATATCCGTCATTCCTGTTATAATTGGCGGAAAGGGAGTAGCCGAACTTCTCCCCTATTTTCGCATAGCGGGAAAGGGCATACTCGCGGGCACCGTAAGTACCGTTAGAGATCGAAGCATTCGTTCCCTGAAATTTCAAGGGGGATTTGGTATAGACATTGATGATTCCCCCCATCGTATTGCGTCCGTATAGAGTTCCCTGCGGACCACGCAACACTTCGACACGGTCGACCTCTGCAAAATCGAAATCGAACGCTGACTTTTCAAAATAAGGGATACCGTCCACATAAAGCCCGACGGAAGGCGCATTGATCTTCGAACCGATCCCACGGATATACACAGGCGAAGTTAGCTTCGACCCATAATCAGGCATAAACAGGTTCGGGATAAAGGAACTGAACTCCTTAATTCCTGTAATATTCTTATTTTGTATGGCTGTGCCGGTAACGGAGGAAGCCGACAGCGGTTCCAGGCGCAAATCCCTGTTTTGCTTAAACGACCGGACAACTACCTCGTTCAACTCGACCTGACGAACTTTCGTTGTATCCGGATCGTCCGCTTTGACCGGGAAAACAGAGAGTAATAAACAACAGAATAAAAACAATGCCTTCATATTTGTTATTTTAGAAATAATTGAACTATCCAACTGTCAAAGTGACTCATCTGTTACAGGTTCATTTGCCGTCTGCTTTAGCTGACGGTTTATAAGCTGGTTCTTTTTTGGGCTTTAGCCACATTTCTCTCAGATAGAAAGCTTTAAGAAATGG
>NZ_QSDP01000108.1:0-22042 GCF_003463685.1 Parabacteroides sp. AM58-2XD | reverse complement strand
ATACACTCAAATCATAAGAATAAATATAATCAGAAGTATATTCTCTACCATACAATATATTATTTTTTTCATCTAAGAATATCTGATTTACATAGTTTTCCAAATCTATCTTATTCACTAAAACTCCAGCCCAATTAAATACATAAACGATACAAGACCGTTTTTTATCACTATCATCTTTTATTTTACGCCCCCAATATAAAGCATATATAAACTCATCGTCAACAGCCACCCCCGTAAAGCAATAATTTACTTTCTCTATATTCTTTCTAAAAACAGAAAAATTGACGGAAGAATTCAATCTAAAGCCATTAACTTCTCCGGACTGCAAATCCAAAATATTTATTTGAGGCATAAACATCATTACCTGAACCATTTTTGAACAGTCAGGTTTTATACAATAAAAAGATTCCAGAAAGCGTTCCGGAGGTAATATATTATATGAAGAATGGACATTCAAGCCATTATTCTCTGGATATTTATGAAAGATATCATACAATTTCACTTGCTTATTAGTTTCAATCGTCCTTTTTTCATACAGTGGCAAAGAAACCAATTCTTGATCAAGTGTAAGAGGAACAGTCGGAGTTATTGCCAAAATCGTATCCGTATTCAATCTAAATAACTTATTATAAACCGTTACATGCTTGTCGACATCCCAATCATAAGAGACTATCCGGTCAAAAACAGTCGTATGCTTTGCTAGAGATTTTGATATATTCCATTCCACCAATTTCTTTTCATTTGCCCCATACAATAGCGTTTTCAATTCTCCATTTTCTTTATAAAAATGTGATATGGTAGTAAACGCTACTATCTCATTAGGACCAACTCCTTTACCACAAAATTCACCAATTAAAGATAAATCTTTTAGATTATATATCTCATAGGAACTTGTAGCTGTACGATTCAATGGATAATAAATCAATAAAGAATCATATACAAAAACAGGTCCATTATAAACACCTTCTATCGCGAAACTTTGCGATCGTACATTCTTTACAGACACAGAATCTTCTATCACATTGATATTTCCTATAAAATAGTCATTGTCTACATAATTTAAATCACAACTAACTAATAAAAATAAAAAGACATAGAATAATAGCTTTCCCATAACTGCTTTATTTATCAAAATATAAACAATAAATCAAATAAGAAATTCTTATTTGGATTTATTGTCTCACAAAAAACAAAATTTCATTTTGTACATTTATCTGACTTATTATTCACGGAATACTCCTGATTCTTTGGGCAAGGATATATTCGATCATCAGTTGTTCTTGAATCACAAACATACCTGAAACGAAAATCGCCAGAAGTATCACCTTGACGATAACAAGTCCCAACTGCCGTTCCATCCTCTCCTTGTGATAATGCCTCTAAGTTAGCAAAAGCAATATTAAAAACAGCTTGTTCTGCATTCATTTTTTCTCTTATAAAAAAGAAAGAAGAACACAGTAAGAAGAATCCCAAAACAAATAAAAATTTCACTTTCATATTCCCGTAGCTTTGTTGATTTTTACAAAGGAAAAAAATTTCACTTTTGCAACAACTAAAAAATCAAATTTTAACCCACGAGTAACACCAATTAACACACTCGTATTTTCTGCAACAATGCTAATAGTTCTGACACTACTATGCTAGCAAGATGCCATAGTAGTACTGGTTTCATGCGAAACAATAAAGGCAGCTGAGAAACCTATTTCTGGAGAAAATTTGTACCGGAAGGCGAATGGAACGGACAAATTACCGACCGTGCCCGTGCCGGAATCGCCTTGCTGAACAACGGTCCTTCTTATCTGGTCGCCAATACAAAGGATGAAGTATTCCAGCGTATTTTCCGTGAGAGAGTATTCGAACTGGTAATAATCTATTTCTTACAAGTAACCTTTACAGCTGACATTTGTAGCTGTAAAGGTTACTTCGTTTTATCTATAATCGGAACAATTAATATTCCCAACCCGGTGTTGGTGTCAAATTCGGATTAAGCTCTGTTTCACTTTTGGGAACAGGCCAAGTATACCACTGGTCGCCAATCCAATCATAAACAGTACCTCCAGTACTCTCTTCTCCACCCCACGCATGTTGGGCAACCTTTTCACTAAATTTTGTTTCTTTCAACGTACGCCAACGCATTTCATCAAAAAAGTTTATACCCTCATTCACAAACTCACGACGGCGTTCGTCACGCACATAGTTACGTGCAGTTGTCTGGTCGGCGAAGCTGGAAGCCATAGTCGGTATACCGGCGCGGTCGCGAACTTCTTTCACCTTGGCCATAGCGCCAGAGAGATCATTCTTTTCAACAAGTGCTTCAGCCCACATCAACAATACATCTGCATAGCGGATAATAGGTTCGTCTACCGGATTCTGCTCACGGCGCAGGTATTCCAAACCTTCACCAATAAATTTACGATGAATATATTTAAATTCGGCCTGTGCATTCATAAACCCGGAAGCATAATAATCATCTGGTAGTTCAGGATTGGCATTCGGTTCGGCATTTGCCTGATCTGCATAATATTTACCAGCAACAGGCCAACGGAACGTGTACCACGCTTCTGCCGTAGAATTACTATTTACCCCCAAATAATCGGCATAAGGTGTCACAACATTGTAAGCCAAGCGCGGGTCACGATTGGCATATGCTGTTTTTAAACGAGCTTCATTACCTTCCGGCAAATAAATAGCCTGAATTTCTGCGGGCAATTTGGCCAGTTCCGTATCAACTGCCTTCGTAACCGTAGAATGGATTTCCTTTCCATTCACGAACTTATCGCGAATGAAGAATACTTTGCGATATTTCGTGTGTCCTTCGGCTGTCTCCATGTCAGTCACTTTCTTCCAATCAGACAAATAGTCCTCCCAAGCAAACTTTTTAACAGTCTGACCATTCACCTCTTCATAAAGGTTTACCAACGCAGGAGTCACCTGCAAGTCACCCCAACAGCCACGGCTATCTTTAGCTCCCTGGGTAAATGCTGCACAATACTTCTGTATTCCCGTACCATAACCCGTAGGATCTTCTATATACTGCACAGCCAGAATAATCTCTTCACAACGCTCGTTAGCCACTTTGAACAACTGCCTATAGTCAGGAAACAACTTGTAACCGCATTCACTAACTTTAGCAAAATCTGCTGCTGCTTTATCATACTCCTTTGTCAACAAATATGCTTTACCACGCAATGCGTAAGCAGCCCCTTTACTTACTCGTCCTTCTCCTTGGATTTGATTGTCAGGCAAGTTCGGTTCAGCTATAGCATCACTTAAATCCTTGATAACTTGATTCCATACTTCCTGCTCCGAACTTTGAGTCTTATCACATTCAGACGGGTTTACTGGTTCCAAATACAAAGGTACCCCTAATCCGCCATTACCGAAAAGAATGTTCAAACGATCGTAGAAAAAAGCACGAAGCACTTTACACTCAGCAATCAAACGAGCTTTTTTAGCGTCATTAATAGGAGCATTTTCAATACCAGCTATAGCGGCATTAGCCCGATGCACACCGTCATACATCCATTGCCATGTTTTTAAGAAAAAACCGTTACTTGGATTTACCGATTTAGTAAACAGGTTCTGCATGCCATACTCACCTTGTCCAGTCATACCAAACGCATCATACCCATAATAACCAATCATGGCACTAGATCCAATAACTCCACTTCCATGGAAAGGCCTCTGCAAAGAGTAATACACGCCAATAACGCCCTGGTCAACACTTTCTTCAGTAGTCCACATAGTACCACTGGAAAGCTTATCGTTGGGTGCCGTATCCAAAATATCCGTACAGGATGTTGCGACTCCAAAAACAGCCGCTAATGTTAATAAATTAAATATCTTCTTCATCTTTTATGTGCTTTTAATTAAAAGGTTACAGATAGACCACCTGAGAACATACGGGCAATCGGGTATACAGCCAGCGAGCTACCCAATTCAGGGTCTACACCTGGGAATCTATCAGATTTGAAAGTCAACAAATTCTCTCCGGATACAAATACCCTCAAATTATTGATCTTTGCAGGTGCAACCCACTTCTTAGGCAATGTATATCCGATTTGCAATGATTTCAGCTTAACGAACGACGTATTATACAAATAGAAAGTATTTGAAGGAGTTGTGCCACCCGAAGTAAGCAGACGCGGATACTCATTATAGATACGAGCATTCGGGTCAGCAGCCGGATCGTAAGAAGAACCGACGATAACACCCTGTTCATTTTTAATTATACCAGCATGTGAGGCTTCCGAATCATAGAAATAATATCTGTCCCACGCATCGCCGGGCAAAGCATCACCGGTATTAGTAATCATAGATCCATTTGCTCCTTTTGAATTAATATAGTGATAACCACCAAAGCGTCCAGACCAGATCATATTCAAATCGAAACCACGCCAAGAGGCATTGATATTAAAGCCCAAAGTAACCTTCGGAGTCGAGCTCTTACCGGTAAATTCACGATCATCATCATTTCCATATTTACCATCACCATTCAAGTCGGCCATGATCAAGTCGCCATACCATAAATTGGAACCATTCGAATTAATCTGCTTCAAATTATTATTGAAAGTATATCCGGCAGCCAACATCGCAGCCACCCAATCCAAATCTGCCTTTGTACGAATCATACCGTCACGAGGCCCCCCATTCGGATTAACACTACCGTCAGCCAACTTATAAGAACCGTCACCAGAATAGGGACGACGCAAGAAAAATTCATCTATCATATGTCCTTCTACACGACGCGTATCGCCTCCCGTAGAAACATCGGCTAAATTAGTATAACGCATTGTCGGATTACCCCAAATATCCTTAACTTCTTCATCCAACTCATATCGCAATTCACCTTTAAAATCGGTTACTTTATTCTTATTGAAAGCCAAGTTGACCCCTACGCCATAACGAAAATCTTTAATCTGATCGTTCCAGCCCAAGTTCAGTTCAAGCCCCCGGTTAGACAAACTAGCCGTGTTTGACATCGGTGCACTGATACTACCCATTGTCTTATACATAATGGAATTGGTCAGAATATCCGAAGTCTTTCTCAAATAAAAATCAGCTTCCAAACTCAAACGCTGATTAAGGAAAGAAGCATCCAAACCGATATTATAAGTAGTCACTTTTTCCCAAGAAAGTGCCAAGTTTTGGATAGAAGATTGTATCAAACCGTTTTGTACTCTTTCATCAAATACATTGTTCACTTTCTGATACAAAGCTTGCCAGTCATAATTACCCCCAACGGTGTTACCCAACGAACCATAAGAAGCACGAATTTTCAAGTTGTTAACCGCATTTCTGACAGGTTCGAAGAAAGATTCTTCACTGATACGCCAAGCCGCCGATCCAGAAGGGAAAAAGCTGCTACGATGCCCAGGAGCAAATTTAGAAGATGCATCCGAACGGAAACTGAACTCAAATAAATAACGGTTATCATAAGCATAGTTTGCACGTCCGAAATAAGACAATATAGCATTCACCGACTTGGCACTACCACCAATGGATTGCATTTCCGCACCAGAAGTGATATCGGTAATGCTCCAATCTATCAAACCTTTTTTGGTAGCACTAAACCCTGTGGTTTCACCACGATACTGTTCATAACCGAACAAACCGGCCACATCGTGCTTCCCGAATGTATTGTTATAGCGTAACATCAAGTCGGCCGTATAACTGGTCGATTCATACGAATACCGATAAGTCGTAGCCTGATCCAGAACACCTATCCCCTCTTTCGGCGTTTCAAAACTTTCACGGAAACTATAACGAGGCAAGTTTTGAGAATAATGTTCGTCTTGGCGACTGTACTGACTCCAGTTGAATTTAGCTTCAGCTACCAAACCTTTCAAAGGCAGCTCAACATTGGTATACCATGTCGTATTGAGGCGCGTATATGTATTCTGTCCTCCATTGGCTGCCACCTGTCGCAAAATATTATCCTTCTGGGTTACTTCCGGATGTTCGCTACATCCATACTTGCCATCATAAATAGGAGTCTGTCCCGGCCATGCCTGAAGCAAATAGGTCATAGACGTGCTTCCCGGATCCTTGAACTCTTTGGTTCCATAGGTTTGTGTTCCGAAAGTAATGATATCTGCTATTTTGGTTTCTATATTGGCACGGATATTAAAACGTTCCATGCTTGTATTGTCCAATGTACCCGGATTATTCTGATAACCCAGCGAAAGCAAATAAGTGGTATTCTTGCTACCTCCCGACACATTGACACCGTATTTTTGATAAAAGGCGGGTTCAAACAAAATTTGCGCCCAGTCTGTATTCGGGTATGCCAACCAGTTTGGAATCTGCTGCCCTGTAACAGGATTCGTATAGATTCCGTTCGGGTTCAAATCCGCCTGACGCCATTCTTCGATACTTTCATAACTATAGTCCGGTGTATTGGCCATCGGGTTGGCATTCAGCTTAGCAATATTGTGTAACTCCATAAAATCAGCCGTACTCGACATTAATTTGAAATCAGTAATCGGCTTTTCCTGTGCAAACAAAGCATTAAATGTCACCTTTGGACTTTCATCTTTTTTTCCCCTTTTGGTTGTCACTAAAATAACACCATTGGCAGCCCGCGAACCATAAATAGCAGCTGCACTAGCATCTTTCAAAATAGAAATACTCTCGACATCATCCGTATTCAGCGGAGCCATATCAGCAGCAACACCATCAACCAATACCAACGGGCTACTATTATTAAATGAGCCCTGACCGCGTACCTGAATACCGATACTTTCCTCACCTGGATTACCACTTCCCTGAGTGACACGCACACCCGGAGCTGCACCAATCAAAGCCTGTCCAAGGTTCATCACCGGACGGTTGGCAATCTTTTCCGAATTAACAGAAGCAACCGAACCTGTCAGATTCACCTTCTTTTGAACACCATAACCCACCACTACTACTTCATCCAAAGCTTGTGCGTCTTCTTTCAACTTAATAGTAAATGATGTTTGATTTCCTACAGGAATCTGTTGTTCCGTATAGCCGATAAAAGTAACGACCAAAACTGCATTAGGAGAAACATCCAAATTAAAATTACCATCCATGTCGGTAATCGTTCCGTTTGTTGTACCTTTTTCAACAATGTTAGCACCAACAATCGGCCCCAGAGCGTCCTCAACTGTCCCTGTTACTTTTTTCTTCGCTTGTTGTGGAGAAGCAACAAGCGCATCGGAAGCTGGAATCTCAGTTGTTGGATTGGCTGATACCAGACCAACTGATGTCAAGAGCATTGTGCTCCTATAAACATCTGCCTTGATAAATAAATACAGTTAAAATCCTTTGTCATAATAACACCAGATTTAGTTTATGAATAAATTATGTTTGCGCACACCTTGTCACAATGACTCGTTGTGCTAAATTTTTAGTTTGGTTCGTTTAGTATAAAAAGGAATTAGTTCTATATGAACTCTGTCCCTTAAAAGAATAAAACGAAACAAATGCAAAAATAATGTATCGTGTAATATATTAACATACATTTTTGTCTAATATAGGTGCATTTATTGTCCAGTATAATAGAATTAACATAAGTATAATATTCTACATATCAGTTTTTTATTAATAATATTACAGGGCAACCGCACCAAATTGTTTGAAAAGGGGATAGCAAAGACTTTTGGAGATCCGAAAAGCCCTCGTTTTTTTGAAAAATCTATCTTCCAATAGAGTTTTATAAATTTACTTTCACCTTTCACCGTCTATAACATATTATAAAGCAGGTAATTGCAGTGAAGGAAGAGTGAGGGGTGAAAAAACGGAGATGTTTGTTGCAAGCATCATACCATTTTAGGAGGGATGAGTTTCTTGCTGTCTAGGCAAGGATATATTGCACGATTACGAAAGAAAGGAGTGGGAAACAGGCATTTCCCCACTTTCCCCATACCTATGGGGATTTTTCCCCACAAGCATGGGGAATATGCCCCACTAATATGGGGAAAAATCCCTGCTATGGTGGGGAAATCCTTTCCCCCTTACCAAGCATGTCGTTCTACATATTGGTCGAAGACCGGTTCGGTGTCGATTTCGTGTCGCGTAAAGAATGGTAATTTGTTATGGACATGAAAATAGCTGGGAAAAGAAAGGATTCACAACAAGAGGTTATAATACAGTGTATTATGTGTGTGAAGGATAAAGCATGAAAATCATGGAGGGGGGGGATTGTTCCCGTCGCGGACTTTCTCATTGCTTTAAACAACCTTTTCAATCATGTAAAACGGTGTTTTGTGCCAACACAAATGGTACTTATCAGAAAAAGAATAGTTCCCGACCCATTTTCTTTCGGGTGAGAACTGTTTTTTGGTGCGGTTGCCCTGATAATATTATAGTTTTGTCATCAAACTTTATTTCATTCAAAACGAGTAGAAACTGGATGTAAAGAAGCTATATTCTGCCATGTGAATTACCATTTTTCTATTAATACTATTCAATAATGTTTTTAGTTTGTTTTTTTATACTCAAGGTATGCTAGTCTTGAGAAGTAATTAGTTTATGAGTTTGAGTTATAGATGTTTACCTGTTTTTGAAAAATCGGGTTGTATGGAAAGTAGTGCCAATTAGTTAAAGAATATTATGACAGAGTTCATATAGAACTATTTTCAAAAATAAAAAGGGAGAAAGCATTAACCAATAACCCCCTATCCCACAAAGACTTTCCTACTAAATAGCTCCCAGTAACCTTTATTAAATTACCATTCTTTTTGCAAGAACTACAATTCAGTAGAAAAAAACATCGTATTCTGACTTGTCTACAATAAATAACCCATTAATTAAGTTTCATCTCTGAACTCCGCTGATATGGCAAATACACTTTTATCAAGCAATAAATGTAACCAAACAACACTTTTATCAAGCAATAAATGTAACCAGACAACATTTTTATCAATATTTAGGTATAAAACATTGGTATATTCTCTTTAAATATATACTTTCGTCTATTCGTAATAATCCTAAATATGGAAAGAGATAAAATAAATGAGTTAATAGCCTGGAAAAACAATCCTGCCAGAAAGCCTTTAATAGTAAGAGGTGCCAGGCAAGTAGGAAAAACCTGGTTGTTAAAAGAATTCGGAAATCGATATTATGACAAATTAATCTATATCAATTTTGAAGAAGCAACTCAATTGCAGGCTCTTTTTCAAAACGATTTTGATATAGAAAGAATTATACGAACATTGCAAATATATAGCCAAACTCAAATCATCTCCGAAAATACATTAATCATCTTTGATGAAATTCAGAGTATAGAAAGAGGACTAACAGCTTTAAAATATTTTTGTGAAAACGCTCCTCAATATCAAATAATCGCAGCAGGTTCATTATTAGGTATGGGACTGCACTCCAATCACTCTTTTCCTGTCGGCAAAGTAAATTTCATGGATTTGAGACCTCTGTCCTTTTTTGAATTTCTGAAAGCTAACGGAGAATCTCTTTTAATTGAATCCATCTTAAAATCAGAATGGGATACTGTCACTATATTCCATGAAAAGCTAATAGAATACCTACGTATCTATTTATATGTAGGAGGAATGCCGGAAGTCGTCAATACCTATATACAAACTAAAGACATATCATCTGTACGAAAAGTGCAACGGGATATTCTAAACTCATACGAAGCAGACTTTTCGAAACATGCTCCGTATGAGATTATTCCTAGAATTCAAATGGTTTGGCAAAGTATCCCCTCGCAATTAAGTAAAGAAAATAAGAAATTCATTTACGGAATGATACGAGAGGGAGCCAGGGCTAAAGATTTTGAATTAGCTATCCAATGGCTTGTGGATTATGGATTACTTTTAAAAACACATCGCGTCAGCAAACCGGATATGCCTCTAATTGCCTATCAGGATCTAGCCGTATTCAAACTCTTTTTATTAGATGTAGGCTTACTTTCAGCGATGTCACAATTAGATATCCGCACAGTCATCGAAGGAAACAGGATATTTACAGAATTCAAAGGAGCACAAACAGAACAATATGTAATGCAAGAACTACGTGTTGCAGAAGACATTTATATCGGTTACTGGACAAATGAGCGCAGTACAGCAGAAGTAGACTTCATCGTTCAACAGCAAGGATTAATCTTTCCTATTGAAGTAAAAGCAGAAACAAATATTAAAGCAAAGAGTTTTCGACTTTTCTGCGAAAAATATCAACCTTCAAAAGCTTATAGAACATCACTCAAAACATTTCACACCGAATCATGGATGGAGAATTTGCCATTATATGCAATTGGTACTGTCAGGAAATAATACAAAAAGGGATAAGGCATTAATCACTAACACCTTATCCCATAAAGACTTTCCTACTAAATAACTTCCAATAACCTTTATTAAATTACCATTCTTTTTGCAAGAACTACAATTCAGTAGAAAAAACCATCTATTATGTTTACTTACAAGTCCAGTTTACTGTATCAGTTATGTTGTTTTTCTTCTGTATGCCACGCACTTCAATTGTATTTTCCCCGTCTTTCAGGTTTACACCATTCCAAACAAAGGTGGCATAATTATCCGCTCCCTGTACACCGATACTTTTTCCGTTTACGAACAATTCAACCTGGGGAAGATTAGAAAATACCATTATATCGGTCACTTTCGTATCACGGTCACGATGGCGGCGGTTAGCGATATAAACAAATTTGTCATCCTTATTCCAATTCGCCTTATAATAATAGAAAGCATCCTTCTTCACTTTACGGTCGAAAGTAACCAGACCTTTATCATTGATTCCCGGACGATCGCCTTCCGTACGGTGAGCGGCACCAAAGTCAAACAGGTTCCAGATAAACGATCCCCACACAAACGGACGTTCAGCAATAGCCTCCCAATTACCCATATGATAGAAAGTCTGGAAGTTTTCCGGATGCCACCAGCCTGAAGCAACACCTGGTTTAATAGAGTCCTGCTGATGATAGATACTTGCCCCGGCACCATATTCACTGATACCGATCTTATAATCCGGATGCGCCTTATGATTAGCGTCCAGCCATTTTCCCATATCCGAAGGAGAACCACCATACCAGCCGAAATACTGGTTCCAGGCAATCACATCGGTTATTTTACTGATATCGCTATCGTACGACAGGAAGCTGGCAGCCGTTGTCGGACGCGTCGGATCTTCCTGATGAGCCAATTCATTCAACTCTTTGATATATTCAATCGGATTATCACCATGTGTTTTCAGTTCGTTGAACAATCCCCAAAAACAAATGGATGGGTGATTGTAGTGCTGGCGAATCAATTCTTTCAACTGTTCTTTACCATTTTCGCGGAAAGAAGGCAGGTCGTTGAATCCCCTGTCCTGATAACCACCCGGACCAATGAAAGGAATTTCCGCCCAGGCAACGATACCATATCTATCCATCAGATCATAAAAATAAGTAGCCTGCGGATAATGAGCCAGACGGATCGCATTCGTTCCCATCTCGGCAATAATGGCAGCATCTTCTTCATGGTGCTCTTTATACAATGCATTTCCACGTTCGGCACGGTCCTGATGGCGGCACACACCATGCAGTTTCAGATGTTCCCCGTTCAGGAAGAAACCTTTTTCCGCATCCACATGATAAAAGCGCAAGCCCAGCGGCTGAGTTATCTTATCTATTTCCTGTCCGTCAGCCAGCAATGTCACTTCCGTACGATACATAAACGGATCTTTCCGCCCATTCCACAAATGAGGATTTTTAATGGAAAATTCCAGTCCTGCGGTATGTATCTGATTTGCATCCACAGTCAGATTTATATCCTGCTGCTGCACAATCTTGTTTCCATCCCAGATTTTCACATTCACCTGTACCGGTTTTGCCGTGGACGAACCATTTGATACCAACACTTTAGCTTTCACATCCGCCTGTTCTTTCGTCACATTATTTTGTATCAGATAAACTCCGGGAGAAGCATAATCGGTCAGTGAAATATTTACCGGATCGGTAATGATCAGGTTTACATCACGATAAATGCCGCCATAGAAATTGAAATCACCGACCAACGGCATTATATCCAGTTGCAAGGCATTATTCACCTTTACCAATATTTTATTCTCGGCACCATACTGCACCTTATCTGTTATTTCAAAAACAAACGCACCGTAGCCACCCCGATGTTCACCCAGGCAAACTGAATTAACAAAAACCGTCGCGATTGTATTAACGCCTTCAAAACGCAGGAATAAACGCTTTCCTTTCCACTCGGGTTTCACGAAAAGTGTTTTTTCATAGTTACCCATTCCACGATAATAATCCTGTTTACCGGATAAGGCGTCACCGCTATTCCATGTATGAGGCAGATTGACTCTTTGTTCACTCTTCTTCTGCACCTGATGCGAGAAACGGAACATCCAGTCGTTATTCAAAAGTATCTCCTTACGGGATGCATAAGTAAATGTGCTGCAAAGTACCAGCAACAAACCAATAATAATGTGTTTCATGTTCTTTATTTCTGATTCCGGTAACAAAGATAAAACGATCCTTTCAATAGGAAAGACACTTTTTGTCTAAGAAAAGGTACTTTTTTGTCCAAATATACCTTTTTATGAATAGCGGACAGTAAAAAATTCATTAGCTTTACATCGAATCTTCATACCGTTCTTCATTACTCATCTATAGTATGTTAGAAGATTTTTCACCCTATCTATTTAGCGGCCGATAATTGTAAGCCGCTTGGTCGATAATTATGAGCCAATCGGCCGATAATTATGAACCGTTCGGTTGATGGTTATCAACCATTGGTTAGTTGCCGTAGTAATTTGAATTAGTAAGGCTAGTAAATGAATACAGATCGTATAGGAACCAAAAAAGCCCGGACAAAAATCCGGGCCTTTCAGATATTATAATTAAAAATTACATTGACTGCTCTCCGCCGCCCTGATTATTTTCACCACCGCCTTTTGAGTCATCATTGCTGATACCACGGCGTACTTTCTTGATTTGTCCTTTCATTGTTCCGAAACGGTAAGAGATGCTGAAACGGAACTCACGGGCACTACGCCAGTTGGTTGAAACATTTCGGAAACCTTCACCGGTAGTAGTCATCTCCATCTTCATCGTCTTCCAGAACGGATTGTTTGCTCCCACAGAAACAGACAACTTCTTTTTCAAGAAATCCTTACTAACATTCAGACCTGCAAAATAGAAAGGTGACTGCTTACCTTGTAACATGATCCACGGACTGAAATAACCACCATTCAAATTAATACGGAAGTCTTTGGGTAGCGTAAACTGCGTACCGGCAAATACACGTCCGCTAATACCATCCTTCTCCAAACCCAAAGTAGGAGCTTTCATATCCGTATAATCCAGGCCTCCGTTCATATAAATACGAAACCAGGTATTCGGAGACCAGTTACCATACAGGAACATGCCCACCTGTTGCTTCTTACCTATATTATCATAAGTATTCCACATAGCACCATTATATTGCGAACGAGGATCGTTTACCGGAAAATCAGCAGTAAAAGAATAACGCTCAATCGGGTTATTTACAAATGTATAACTCAAACTGGCATTGATACTGAACTTTTGAGTAAACTTACTGAAATTCAGGTTCACATTATTACTCTTTTCCGAATCCAGATTTGGATTACCCTGAGAAATATTTTGAGGGTCCACATCGTTGATGTACGGATTCAAATACCAAATACCCGGTCGTTGAATACGCATATTGTAACCCAAACGAATTTGAGTAGACATGTCTATCTGATAAGTTAAAGTAGCATTCGGTACCACATCAAAATAATCAGTACTGAAATCCATATCCGGTTTGCGTGCAAACTCAGCCTTTAAGCTTGTTCCTTCACCACGTACACCAGCCTTAATTCCAAACTTGTTCAAACGTATCACATAACCCAAGTAGGCTGAATAAATATGTTGCGTATGGCGAAACTGACTGTTGTCGCGTGAATGATCCTCCCAAATTTTTGTCGAATCATTATAAATCTGTTCCAACGTATTACTTTTATTCTGGCGATTGATATATTTTACACCAGCTTCTAATGTCTGCTTATTAAAAAGTGGAGTAGTATAATCAACCTGTCCAGTATGTTCTATTGTAGAAGCATCGTTAATATTCCATTTCGGATATTCATCAGACAAGTAGTAATTAACAACATCAGAGAGTTCAGTATTACTTTCACTATCGTTGGGTGATTGACTGAAACGATAAGAAACAGTCAATAACTCATCTTTTTTAAAAGTAGAATGCTGATAATCCACATTTACATCCGTAGAACCGAAAGTTCCTTCTGAAACACTGTTACGATGAAATTTATAAATCGGGGAAGAATTGAATTCGTCTCCAAGCGGGTTTAATACAGCATCCAACTCCGATAAGTTTTTAGATTTTCCACGGAACAAATTAGCGCCAACACTTATCAGATTCAATGTATCAATTTCATAACTTGCCTCCAGGTAACCGTATTGGAATGGTCCTTTATATTTGCTACGCCCGTCTTCTATTAATTTAGTCGGTCTACCCTCTGCCAAACGATCTTCTTCTGTTTCACGTTCACTATGTGAATTATTCCAGGGAGAATTACGGTTGTTATATCCATAGTTTGCTGTAAGTCCTAAATTTCCGACTTTTAACGAAACATAGCCACCACCGCCAAAACTACCTAATGTACTGGCATTCGCACGAACCGTTCCGGTATATCCCTGCATCGCATTTTTTGATGTGATAATATTGATAATACCTCCTACACCTTCTGCATCATATTTGGACCCCGGGTCTGTAATTACCTCAATATTTTTGATTGAACTTGCCGGCATACTCTTCAATACGTCTGATGCGTTTTCACCGCTCAACAGGTTAGAAGGTTTACCATTCATATAAATCTTGTAGTTTGAAGAACCCTTCAGCTGAATTTTATCTTCACCATCCACGGTTATCATCGGGACTTTACGGAACATTTCCAGTGCATTGTTGGTCTTTGCTTCCGGGTCATCATCCAGACTATAGGTAATTTTATCCACTTCCACCGTTACCAACGGTTTCTGGGCAACAACCGTTACTTCATTGATCTGCTGGGTGTCATCATTCATAAACAACTTGCCCAGATTCAGACTATTCTTACCTTCAGACAATGTAAAGCGTTTTACGGCAGGAAGCTTCCCCAAAGATTGCATGGACATGATGTATGTACCGGGTTGTTTTAATGTGGTGGTAAACTTTCCATCATCATCACAGGCCAGCAGTTTGATTGCTTTCTGGGGCGCATTTGCCAAAGCGATACTCAACGTGGCATAAGGAACTGTTTCATTAGACAGGGAATCAACTACCTGTCCCTTGATCGTGTAATCAGCGGCATTCTGGTTCTGCGCACACAAAGGCACAGTCATCATCAACACCAACACTAAGTAGAGCAGTTTTTCTTTCATCAAATTTAAAGAATTTAGAGGTTATCGATTGATTTATTATATTTATTACTTAAAAAATAGTGTAAACCCGATACAAATGTATAAGATTCTACGAAATCTTCGTATTTAGCAGGATTAAAGATTTGTAAAAGATGTATTTTGCTGTTCGATTAGATGAATTTGTTTTAAATTTGTAGGAATTACTATTAATAAATATAGATATGAGAAAGATTTCAATCATTTTAACCGCTTTATTATTCATTTCCGTTATGAATGCACAGGATCTTAAAGTCATTAAACTCAATGCCCCGGACAAGGCTCGCGGGACAGCTGTTATGAAAGCATTTTCCGACCGTCATTCCGATCGCGAATATGCTGCGAAAGAACTAAGCGCACAGGATCTTTCAGATTTGTTATGGGCTGCCAACGGCATTAACCGTACAGACGGAAAACGCACGGCTCCGTCGGCTTTGAACAAACAGGATATCGATGTGTATGTTATTATGAAAGATGGCGCTTATCTATATGATGCAAAAGCCATGCACTGAATCCGATAGCTAAAGGTGACCATCGTGCTGCCGTTGGAGGAGGACAGGATTTCGTTAAAGATGCTCCCGTCTGTCTCGTTCTGGTATCCGACCTCTCCCGTTTCGGTAAAGTCGGAGATCATACAAAACTGATGGCGGCAATGGATGCCGGTATCGTTTCACAAAATATAACTTATGTTGTGCTGGCATAGGATTGTCTACAGTACCTAGAGCAAGTATGGATCAGGCAACTTTGAAGAAAATCCTCAAACTGACAGACAACCAGGTATTGATGATGAATAATCCGGTTGGCTATCCGAAATAAATCAGACATTGTCAGATGTGAAACATTTTTCTACTTATACGCCAAAACCTTTTTTCACAAATGAATTGAAGATTATTATGTACATTTGCCGAAAATTTGACAAAATGCCTACAATTTTCATCGCTCTTTTTTGCGCTTACTTTGCAGGGAATATTTATATATTCATCAGAGGGGCACAGACGCTTGTGGCCCAGCCTTTCGGCGTAAAGGTGCTTCTGACAGTTCTATTCTGGAGTTGTGCACTTGCATTCGTAGTCAGTATGCTGGCAAGGAATGTAAAATATCCGGACGTGGTGGCACATACCATACACGAGGTGGGAACCGGCTGGCTGGTTTTTACTTTATATATGGTATTATTTCTGGTTGCGTTCGATATATTCAAACTTTTCAACGGGAGCTTTAAATATGGGTTTTACATCTCACTTCTACTGACACTCAGCCTGTTAAGTTACGGTTATTATCATTATCAACATCCGAAGACACAAGTTTTCAACATAGTTATCAACAAGGTAGTCAACAGTAATCAACAACCGATGAAAGTTGTTGCCATAAGCGACATCCACCTGGGTTACGGCACAAACAAGGCACAACTAAAGAAATATGTAAACATGATCAATGCCGAACAACCGGACCTGATCCTGATCGGAGGAGACTTGATAGACAACAGCGTAACGCCTCTTTATGCAGAGAATATGCAAGAAGAACTTTCGCAACTGAAAGCGCCGCAAGGCATTTATATGGTTCCGGGAAACCACGAATATATCAGCGGAATAAAGAAAAGCGTTGATTTTATCCAATCGACCCCGATCAAACTGTTACGCGACACAGTGGTTACACTCCCCAATGGGCTTCAGATAGCCGGACGTGACGACCGTCATAATCCGTCACGCTTATCCCTTCAGGCTTTATCGCAAAACATTGATCCGGATAAACCTGTTATTCTTTTGGATCATCAGCGTATGACCTGCAGGAAACGGAGAAAGCCGGCATAGACCTTCAATTCAGCGGACACACACATCGGGGACAAATCTGGCCGATGAGCCTGCTGACAGACCGCTTGTTCGAGCAAAGTTATGGATACAGACAATGGGGTAACAGCCATATCTACGTATCTTCCGGCTTATCACTCTGGGGACCTCCTTTCCGGATCGGGACGAGCAGCGAGATGGTGGTATTCAATATTGCATTCAAATAAGGCCCCGCAAGGCAAACTGGTATGAAAGTCTTTATTCAATCGATAGTAGCACAATTGTTACTGAATCCCTATATCTTTTGGAGGGGCTATCAGGCAATACCGGCTAAAAAAAGCTGGCGTATTCCTTATACATTATTCTTTATACTGGAACTGGCGATTTACTTCTTCGGATTTTTCTTCCGCAAGGAATTGCCGGATCATATAATGACCACGATCCAATATATCTGCAACACCTGGTATATTGCTTCCGTCTATATCACGCTTTCATTGCTGACGCTGGAAGTGCTCAGACTATCCGACCGTTTCTTCCATTGGTTTCCCCAATGGCTGACACAACATTGGAAACAGGCTAAGTTAACCCTGTTTTTTGTAATTATAGCCGGAGTATCTTGCCTGATGGTGAAAGCCTACCTGACCGTCGCCTACCCGATAGTCAAAGACGTATATGTCACTCTGCCCAAAGGGAGCAGCGACCGCGACAGCCTGACTGTGGTTATGATGAGCGATTTGCATATCGGTGAAGTGATCGGTAAACAGCTGGTTCAACGCTATGTCGCACTAAGTAACGCCCAACACCCGGATATGGTCGTATTGGTTGGCGACATTATGGATTACGAATCCCGTTTTGCCGAGATGGAACATATAGAAGATGATTTACAGCAACTAAAAGCACCGCTGGGTGTATACGTCGTAAACGGCAACCACGAATACCGTGCCAACCGTTTTGCCAAATATCGCTGGCTGGCAAAAACCGGAGCCGTACATCTGATTGACTCGGTCGTACAACCCGATTCAACCTTTTACCTGATCGGCAGAGACGATTATATCAATAAAAAACGGCAGGCTTTACATACGTTAATGGCGGACATCGATACCACCAAACCGATTATTGTTCTGGATCATCAACCTTGGTCATTTGCAGAAATGGCCATGAACGGCGTGGATCTGGGACTTCACGGACATACCCATAACGGGCAGTTATGGCCCTATCCCCTGTTAATGAAACTGATCTATGAATGTCCCTACGGTTATCATAAAAAAGGTCCAACCCAGTTTATGTATCTTCCGGCATAGGTATAGCCGGCCCTCCTTACCGGGTCGGAACTGTATCCGAATTGGTTGTTCTGCATATTAAATTCAAATAAAAGCCGGAAATCCTTTTCACAAAATAAAAAAGGGAATAAACAATTTTGTTTACTCCCTCAATATATCGGTCTTATAAATTCTATCCTACAGTCTGATCAAACGCATAGGCTATATTACCTCCTTTGGTCGAAGAATCGGCTTTTTCGTCAGCCGGTTTGGTTTCTCCTTCTTCCGGGGTGCTTAATGTCTTGCTATATAATTCAGGGTTGCTCAGAACTTCGATCGCTTTATCCAGTACTTCGTCATCTTTCAGGCTTTCAAGCAGTTCGCCTTTCTGGAAATAATAGCGTTTTACGATCTCCGAAGCCAGCAACTTTTTAATCTGATCCTTATAAAGGTCGAAATCCCGGTCCAGATTTGGAGTTAAGCGGGCCTCCAGTTCAGTGAAAATAGTTGAATCCCTATCTGTATAGCCTTCTAACTGGGCTACTTCTTTCAGGTTTTTCAAAATCTTTTCACTCTGACGGTCATAAGTGAAATTCTTTTCTTTCGCATAGTTTTTGAATGCTTCAAAATCCTCATCGGAAACAGTAAACTCTTCCACAGAAGGAATTGTCTTATGTTTCTGTGCCCAATCCGTAACAAAGTCCACCAGGACAAAATCGGTCACCAGATAATACATGATAGTCGGCATCTCTTCTTCCTCTATTTCAAACTCCGGACGTACACCGCCACCGTCACGGACAGGACGCCCTTTCGATGTATAGAATACAGATGTCAGGCTATCCGGAATAGCAGCCACACTGCCGTCCGCCTTCCTGTGGGAATAATCCATCTGCTGGATGCAACGGCCGCTGGGGATGTAATATTTACTCATTGTTACTTTCAGACGCCCTTCATAAGGAAGTTCACGGGTAGACTGTACCAAGCCTTTTCCATACGAACGCTGGCCTACCAATACGGCACGGTCCATATCCTGTAATGCGCCGGAAACAATTTCGGCTGCAGAGGCCGAATTGCCATTGATCAGGACTGCCATCGGCATTACTGTATCAATCGGTTCATTGGATGTACGGTAAGTACGGTCCCACTGACTGACTTTGCCTTTGGTAGATACTACCTCTTTCCCTTTCGGGACAAACATACCAACGATCTGAGTGGCACTTTCCAACAGACCACCTCCGTTATTCCGTAAATCCAGGATCAATGATTTTATCTGATGATTCTTCTTTAAATCTTCCAGGGCATTTTTCACTTCCTGTGCGCTCTTATCGGTAAACCCTTTCAGATAGATGTACCCGACACCATCGCCACGAACACCATAATAAGTAACCTGGTCTACCAGGATCTGCTTACGGACCAGTTCCACTTCGCGGGGTTTCTTTTCGTTCGGACGCTGTATCTTCAATACCATTTTTGTATTGGGCACTCCTTTCAGCAGTTCACTGACTTCACTGGATGTTTTATTGCTCGTATCGATTGTATCGATAGCCAGGATGCGGTCTCCGGCTTTCAACCCCGCCAAAGCAGCTGGCATACCTTCAAAAGGTTCAATGATATACACTCCTCCTTCTTTCCGCTCACGGATATAAGAACCGATACCGCCATATTCGCCGGTAGTCATTATTTTCAGTTCATCCATATCCTGTTCCGGATAATAGACAGTATAAGGGTCCAGACCACTCAACATGGCATTGATCCCTCTCCGGACTGTTTTTTCAACATCCACCGAATCCACATAGAACATTTCGACCTCTTTCACCAAAGCATTGAAAATGTCCAGGTTCTTACTTACTTCAAAGCGGTTATCTTTCTGAGCCTGTCCCGGCAAAATACTCCCAGCCAGGAGCAATAAGCAAAACAAACCTATCAATCTTTCTCGTCGTACCTTCTTAAACATAGAATATTTAGTTAATTAACGATGTAAATGTATACATAAAACCCTTTTCAGGATAATATCGCATCTACTTTTAACTTTATTTGTTCCCATTTGTCATCCGGAATCTGAGCCCCGATCACATCTATAATATATCCGGCCAGAAGCGAACCGATCCGGGCCGACTGTTCCAATGTAGCTCCCACAGATTGCCCATACAGGAACCCGGCAGCAAAATGATCGCCGGCTCCGGTTGTATCGACCGGCTTGCCTCCTTCTGCCGGAACGGCAATGACCTGTCCTTTACTTCCCACTAACGCACCTTCCTTACCCAGAGTAACCAAAGACACCTCTACCATTCCGGAAAGCACCTTTACCGCTTCCTCTGCTTTCAGACCGGTAAAAGCCTCTGCTTCACTTTCATTAGAGAAAAGAATATCGACATATTCAGGAATAATATCATCCAGCAATCCCTTAAATGCATTTACAATATTAAAATTAGAAAGGTCGAGAGCCACTTTCAATCCCAGTTTTTTTGCTTTTTGCATGGTAGTACGAACCAACTCTTCGTTTACCAGCAAATATCCTTCTATATATATACAGTTATACCGGCTAAGGATCTCCTCCTTTATTTCATCCGGCGTAATCGTTGGAGCCGGACCGAGGAATGTACCCATCGTACGTTCGCCGTCTTTTGAGATCAATACGGTACAACTGCCCGAAATACCCTCTGTCTTTATAAAATAAGGAGACACGTTCGCATCCTGCAACGCCTTTTCATAATATTCACCAACCGTATCCGTACCGATCTTTCCTATAAAACCGGTATTTGCTCCCAGGCAAGCCATTGCACGCATCGTATTACAAACAGAGCCACCCGGAGCCTGGCTTTTCTCCAACCGTTCCTGTGTTTTACGGATAGTGATCATCTGTTCCTGACCGATCATATCCATTGCCCCCTTCTTTATACCCACTTCTGCAAGCACATCATCACTATCTAACCGAAGTAAAACATCTACCAAAGCGTTTCCTAAGCCTATCGTATTCATTTTTTCAAATTTTTTCTGCAAAGATATTGCATATTTCAAAAAGAACCTCTACTTTTGCAGTGCAATTTCAGAAAGGCATACAACAAGCCGCTGAAAGATTGAAAATTCTTCCTTAGCTCAGTTGGTTAGAGCATCTGACTGTTAATCAGAGGGTCCTTGGTTCAAGTCCAAGAGGAAGAGCGGAAAAAAGAGATACTTCAGTGAGGTATCTCTTTTTTTATAAGTATCTCCTACCGGAATCGTTTATAACTAAGTCCGAAAACAACTTATTCTAAAGATAAAAACAATAGCTTCTAAACCCGAAAGCTATTGCTTTTGCAAAATACCATCCCGGTGACGTTCTATCATGACCGGGATGGCATTCCGATATCATCTTGGTGATACAGAATCAATCAAAGCATCTCAAAGTTAACGCAACAGGGAATGTTTCAGGTATAATCAGTTTTGAACTATTTTCTTTAATGGGGCAAAGCCCCATGCCGCAGGCTCTCTTTTGCCGTCAGTTTCAACTCAATGTCATCAATTTAAGAAAAAATACCCTTAAAACGAAAAAAGCCATTGGAAATATCAAAGAAAGAATTACTTTAAAGTTACCACACAACAAGTAATCCATGATCTAT